>CAYNQP010000686.1:0-2590 GCA_964399325.1 uncultured Pirellulales bacterium | reverse complement strand
CATTCACCGACTTGGGGAAAGACCAGGTGCTGGAACATGTATGAATCGGGGATGTACCGCTGGCCCATCAGGCGCAGGCCGGCGGTTTTGTCCAAGACTTCGTCCAGCGCCTCGGGTGGCGCGTTGGGTGGCAAAATGACATTGCCTGTCCCGCCGTAGATTTTCGGCTTGGGCAGCAAGGCCAGCTCTCGCTTGAGAGCCAGGTAGTTGTTCTCGTCGGCCAAGTCACCCAGCGTGAAGCCGCCGTCGAATACCTGATCCAGCGCCCACAGGTAATCGTACGGGGTCAGGTCGTCTGCCAGCCCGACATAGAACGCCGTCACGGTGTAAAGGCGATCCCAGACTTCCAGACCGGCTCGCTCCGCCACCGTGACATCCCGTAGAGACGTTGCGAGGAGCATCGCTTGCAGGGTCTGGATCTTTGCGTCGTAGGGGCTGACCAGGGCCTTGCCGGTAGGCCCCCACGATTCCGAGCCCTTCAGCAGAAAGGCCATGCGGCCGTACCACATCATGGTTTTGAAGTAGCGTTTCAGGGCCTCGCTACGCGTGTAGTGGCCTCGGGGGACGTATTGCGAATAGTCCTCTTCGTAGATGAAGATGTCGCTCGGCACGAATCCTTCGTGGGCGTCGATCTTGGCCAACTCGCCGGCCACCGCGTCGTCGCTCATCGCTGGAACCGAAGCGTTGGGGTCGATGAGCTTGCGAGCCACGGAGAAGTACGCCACGTTTCGCCCGGCCGCCTCCTTGAGATCGCCCTGCAGTTGCTCGTGGAGACCCACGGCGTTATCGAGCAGGGCGGCGGTCAGATCGTTGATGTCCGCGACGAACCAGCGCTCCTCAACCTCCTTCAGCGTCTCATTGAACTGGACGTGATACAGGTGCAGCATCGTGTCCGTCGTGAAGAACAGCGGGATGCCTCTGGCGCGCAGAAAGTCGTACGGCTCGATGATGTCGTCGGCTGCGCCCCAGAGGGCCTGCAATTGTGCATCCGGTTCGATGACGGCGAAGCCGTTCCGCCGGATGAGATCGGATACGCCGTCCAGGTCGATCACTTCATCGACCTGGGTGAAGTTGACGATGTCGTTCATGTCCAACGGCAACGCGTAGCCGGGCGCGTTGGGCTCGATATTGGGCTCGTACGGTTCGTAGTATTGTGCAAAGCCGGGACTCGGCAACAATCCGCTTGCCGGCTCCGACACCGGAGCGGCAGCCCCCCAAGCGCCTCTCAGTTCCCGGCCGGAGCAGTCCGAAATGAGCGTCGCGTCGCCCGACGCGCCGTACACCACACCTTCGGCGCTGCAGAACGCCAGGACGAAGACAGCCACGAGTGCCGCGCCCGCTTTGGGATAACTCTTCGATGTTGCCATGTCACTTCCCTCTCATTGTCGCACAACCGCATGATGACAGTACTCGATCAAACGCCGGATGTTACGGGTCGCAGTCCATGTTTTCCCAGTTCAGTCTCGGATAGTCCTGCCCCTCGCAGATCGTCCAGGCATTCGCGAAATCCCAGCTCGTGAAGCTGGCCTGTTGTTTCATTTGGGTTCTCGGCAGTCCCGTGCCGCCGTCACTGCTCTCTGCTCCGCTTGTCTCAGCGTCCCACAGGCTTTTCTCCACCAAACCGCTTTCGTTGTAGCCCACCAGACCGCCCGCATTGCATGACTTGACAAAACAGGTGGCATAGCAGGTGAGGATCGTACCGGTCGTGTTCTCTGCCACCAGCCCCCCGTCGGGTCTTATGTCCTCATGACAGGCCAGGTCCTCCACTTGGCCGCGTGCGTAGCAGTCTTCAATCGCTCCTGCGTTGCGGGCGACGAGCCCGCCAAGATAGCCATACCCCTTCACCGACCCATCGCCGTAGCACCGGTCGATGTCCCCTTCATTGATCACGCAGAGCATCCCCGCCATTGCCTGCCTGTTCCTCGGCGCTGCAATGGAGACATTCGTCAGGCCGAGGTCCCTTACGGCCCCCGCCTGTCCGATGCGCCCGAACAGTCCCAAAGTCATGGTGTCGTTCTCATCGACCCAGCCTCCTTCGATGGTCAGGCCGCGGATGACATGCCCGTCGCCGTCGAAGACGCCGTCAAAGGCCACGCCGAGGGAGTCGGAGTGCCCGATCAGCGCCTCTTCGTAGACGCGCCAGGACATGTCAAGATCAGCAATGAGTCTGAAATGCCGGTCCCACAATTGTCGCTGATGGGCTAGGCAATCAAGTTGTCCGGCACTGACAACTAGATACGGATCACTCGGTCGGCCTGTCCCAGGATTCGCAGTCCAATCATACGCTCCCAGGCTCGCGACCATGTCTACCGCCGCACCGGGCTCCACCTCAGGACATGGGCGAACGCCGATCACGTGACCGTACATGGCCATATGGTCGTAGTCATACGTGATACCCGCGACCCCGATCCCCGCCGCCGCGATCGTCGCGTGGGCCTCGTCCGCCGGCTGTCCGCTGACGTCGGGAATCGCTTCCAACGCCATCCAGGTCAACTGGGGGTAGCCGGCTTCGGGCATGAACCACGGGACTCTAAAACCATTGTTGCCAATGCCCCAGAAGTCCCATCCGACAAAACTGGCCGGGTCCTTC
>CAYNQP010000685.1:0-2591 GCA_964399325.1 uncultured Pirellulales bacterium | reverse complement strand
CTAGCTCGCGATGTCTCTTTTATACCTGTGTTGCACTTACCATGTGAATTCGCCATATACTAGGGATATACTAGGGACGGACCCTGGTTTATTCGGAGGAAGAGGCGCAACTGGCGGTATTCAAATACATCGAGATGTTCTATAGTCCGACCCGACGACACAGTGCCTTGGGCTACCTCGGCCCGGCTGAATACGAACGCCGTTGTGAAGCGGGACACTCGACCCCTATGGACGAGGCAGCCCAGCGTGAGCGGTTGCCGCGCCCACCGTCCGTAGGGCAGGTCAAGTCTTTCCACTCGTCTGTGGAAGCCATTGCTTATTCTGTGTTATCACCCAGATGCAGCGGGAACGTGATTTGGCCGATTTGGATGCCGGTACACGGAACAACCGAAAACAAAGCCTCTCTCGTTTGAGCACCCTTTCGAACTGAGCATCCCCATCGACGGACCAAATCGCCAAGCACCCGTTTTCCTTGAGGGCCCTCATCATGGAGTGCAGGCAAGCAGGCTGATACAGTTCGGCATTGCCGGCATGGGTCATAGCGCCGGGCCCATTGTCCACATCCAGAAGGATGGCGTCAAAGAGGCCTTGGGAGGTGTGGATAATGTCACAGACGTTGCAGGATTTGACCACCACGCGTCGGTCCTGCATGGCGTGATGGGTCAGATCACCCAAGAAGTCACGATTCCAGACAACCACCTCCGGGGTCAGTTCTGCGACCGTGACCTTGGCCTTCTCCGGCAACAGATCAAGCGTTTGCCTGAGGGTGAATCCCATGCCCAAGCCACCTATCAGCACCTGCGGATTACGGCGTCCCTGCAAGCCATGGCAGCCTAAGCGAGCCAATTCCAGCTCAGATTCATGCTCACGACTGGTCATGAGTTGGGATTGGTCCAGGGAAAGGTAGAAATCCCGGTCATGTTGCGACAGAACCAATGTATGGCCGTCCGGCGTTGTCGTCTTTGCCAGTTGAATGGTGGGCTTCAAAGGAGTCCTTTCAGTATTCTTGGACTACAGTGTTTTGACAGAAGGCGCCCAATCAATGGCGCGCTCACCTACGAAGTGCAACACGGTACAGTACATTAGCGACGGTGACCATGTTGCGTCCAGATTTATCGATGACTGTAACGAATGGCACTGCCGTCCCCAAGCATATTGTTGCCATGAGTTTGTGTTTTCCGGAGTTGTGCTCGCCATTGCTGACGGGGCCACTGCCCGAGTGGATAACGGTGACGACGCCGTTTTAGCACGCGTGGTTCGATTCGGCCGGGCCGGTCAGCCACTTCGTTGGAGGCGATGTCGGCCAACATGGTGTGGTACATGGCGCCCGCGTCTCGGCAGGAGCGCGTCGCGAGCAACATCCAGGAGGCCGGAAGGGTCTGTTTGACCCGTAGAACGTCCAACTCCGCATTCCAGCGAACGCCGTACAACATATCGGCCCAGGAAGGCCAAAACCATGATACCGGCCCGGCGGGCCGGAGCAATACTCCATCGCAGGATCAAGAGCGGCATTATTCTCTTAATGCACCGTTGGAGGGTCCGCGCCGACAAGGCCCAAAAGCCACAGAAGTGCCATTCGCACCTGCCCCCTTTTCTCTGACCTGAAGGAAAAACCAATTGAATCATGTGGTCTTTTTGAGTATTCAAGAAACGCAATTGGTGTTTGTCTATTCGCCGGCAAGCACAACCAGAAGAATGAGTCTGATACGGATTAGGATTAATTCGTGGGCTCCGTCTTGTCATCCTGAATGGAGCGTAGCGCAATGAAGGATCTGGGTCGAGAGCATGAGTGCCCTCTTCTGCGACGGCCAGATCCTTCGGCTTCGCCTCAGAGCCCGCCCTGAGCGAAGTCGAACGGGATGACAGAACGCGTGCCGCCCAAGGACTTTTCCGAATTCGTATGACTGGCTATGACCTTGGGAAATTGACGATTCAATACGTGGAGGTATGTCACGATGCTTGACCTTGAACCAATCTCAAAGACGGGTTACGAGAAACTCAAAGAGGAATTGAGACGGCTTGAGGAAGAACTGACTGAAGTCAAGCAGACGGTTGCTGAAGCGCGCGAACAAGGGGATTTGAAGGAAAACGGTGCGTATATTTACGGGCGTCAGCGGCAAGGCCATATCGTAGGGCGGATTGGTGAATTGACGGGACAACTGAACCGATCTGATATCATTGATTGCACCAAAGTTAAATGCGATCGGGCTGTGTTTGGCACCGTTGTGTCCTTGTTGGATTTAGATACAAAAGAAAAGGTGACCTATCAGTTGCTTGGTCCTGATGAAGCTGATATTGATACAGGAGGTATTTCAATTCACTCACCCGTAGGACTTGCCATTCTTGGACACTCGGTAGGAGATAAGGTGTCAGTGACAACCCCTCGCGGTGAGCGTCATTTTGAGGTGATTGACATTGCAAGGTCACAGATTGAGTAGGCCTATCAGGAGAAGAGGGGAGCGAATTGAGTTGCCCACTGTCCCTAGGACAGTTCATGATCTGGCGGTGCATTAGCATCGTGCGCTTGCCTGCACACCGACTCGCATATCCGAAACCATTCGCGCACTGTTGCCGGCACCAGAGGTACTTGC
>CAYNQP010000684.1:0-2594 GCA_964399325.1 uncultured Pirellulales bacterium | reverse complement strand
TGTGGTTGTCAATGCGTTCTTCTCGGCCGTCATCATGTTCCTGGCCTCGATCGCCCGAGGTCAGCAGTTGTATGCCACGATGTTCTGGCTCATGGGCAACATGACCGAGGAAGACTTCTTTGTCCTTTGGGTCGCCGGCGGCTGTGTGGCGGCCGGCATCACGGCCTTGTTCTTCCTGGGCCCGCAACTCAATGCCATCAGTTTCGGGCATGCCGACGCCAAGAGCATGGGAGTCAATGTCGGGCGCACGCAGCTCATTGCCTTTGCCGTCTCGGCTTTCATGACCGCCGTGGCGGTCAGCCTCAGCGGCCTCGTCGGCTTTGTCGGACTGATTGTCCCCCACGCCGTGCGTCTGGTGTTCGGCCCCGACCACCGCCAGTTGTTGCCTTTGAGCAGTCTCGTCGGCGCCATGTTCCTGGTGGTGGCCGACACGGCGGCCCGGATGGTGGTGGCGCCGGCGCAGTTGCCGGTAGGCGTCGTCACCGCCATGGTCGGCGGGCCGTTCTTCCTGGTCCTGCTCATCCGATACAACAGGAAGGTCCACGGGCTCACATGACCGCTCTGCTGCACATCGAGAATGTTACGTTCGCCTACGAGGCCGCGGAGCCGGTCCTGAGGAACGTCAGTTTCGAGGTGGAAGCCGGCACCTTCCTCGCCGTGGTTGGGCCTAATGGCGTCGGCAAAAGCACGCTGCTTGATCTGCTGTCCGGGCGGATCGCGCCTGTCTCGGGCGACATTCGCGTAGACGCCGTGAGCATTCGATCTTACCGACCGAGAGAATTGGCGCGGAAGGTGGCCGTGGTGCGACAGGAGTTCGTCCCGGCTTTTGGCTTTTCCGTCGCCGAGACCGTCATGATGGCAAGGACCCCCCACTTCAGCCAAGTCGGCTTCGAAAGCCAGGCGGATCGCCAACTCGTTGCCGAGACGCTCGAGTTGACCGACACCGCGGCTTTTGCCTCCCGGCCGCTGGCTCAACTCAGCGGCGGGGAGCGTCAGAGAGTCTTCATTGCCCGGGCGCTGGCCCAGAACACGCCGATCCTCCTGTTGGACGAGCCGACCAGCTTTCTGGACCTCAAGCACCAGGTTGGAATCTACGACCTGCTCAAGTCCGTTCAGCGCGAGAAGGGCAGGACCATTGTCGCCGTGACACACGATATCAATCTCGCCTCGCAGTATTGCGATCAGGTTCTTCTGCTCGCGCCCGGCACAAGTCAGTCTGCCGCCGGGGCCGGACACTATCAGTTGGGGTCCACGTCCGCGGTCCTCACGCCCGGGCGTCTGGTGGAGGCTTTCGGTGTGAGCATCTTCTCTGCCCCCGTGGGCACGGAGAAGGTCTTCATGCCTCTGGGTAGTATGGCCAAGGATGCGGCCAAGGCCGCGCACAGGCCGAACTCGTCCGATAACAGCGACGAGTCCTGAACAGACATAACCCATTTACAACACAACACTTAAACACCATCCCCTCAACGAGCAACCCTGAATATCGGCTCCTGGTCCGATACGTGAATTTGCGTGGGAAGGGGAAATGGCGCTAGGCTATGGTGGACCTGTATGCTACAATATTGGTTTGTATAGACATGAGCCTGTTGCCTATATGAAATGAAAGGTTGACGCACCCGTGGCCGAGCAACGCAAGAGAGTCTCAAGGAAAAAGACCGCCAAGAGGCCGGTCCGGAAACGCCATCTGAGCGCGGCTGATATCGAGCGCTTTAGGAACCTGCTCCTGGAGAAGCGGCGAGAGATTTCCCAGAACGTCTTCGAGATCGAAGGCGAGACGCTGAAGAAATCCAGGTTGGACGCCAGCGGAGACCTGTCGAGCATGCCTATTCACATGGCAGACCTCGGCACGGACAACTACGAGCAGGAGTTTGCCCTGGGTCTGATGGACAGCGAACGTAAGATCCTCCACGAGATCGACGACGCGCTGCAGCGAATCGAGGATGGTGCCTACGGGATTTGCGAGGGAACGGGCAACCCCATACCCAAGGCGAGACTTGAGGCCCAGCCATGGGCTCGGTATTGCGTCGAATACGCCAGATTGGTGGAACAAGGCCTTGCCGAAGGAGACCAGTAGGATCCTGCACGCTCATCCGTGTGTCTGGTGCCTGAATGTCAACTGGACGGCTGTCACGCGCGGGGGATCGCGGCAACGAAACACGCGGCGACACGGCCGCTCATTCATGGAGAATCGCGAGGCGTTCGCATGAAGTCAGAGGATCCGGTCAAATCAGCCCGAATTCAATGCCCGGCCTGCCGCCGTCCGGTAGGTGTCCTCGCCAACGGAGCATTGAAACACCCGAAGTTCTTTCCCTTCTGTTCCGAGCGGTGCAAGCTCATTGACCTGGGAACCTGGCTGGACGCGGGTTATAGAATATCCTCACGCCCCGATGAGGCGTCCGACGAGCCGCCCATGGATACTACGGTGGCGTCTGATCCGGCACCATAGGGATTCCACGGCCGATCAAAATCCTCCTGGACGCTGCCCAAGTCACACGGTAACATACTGTGAAAACATAAAGCTGGACAACACAAGGATCAGGCGGAGCCCATTTGTTGAAAGGACGCAAGATGGCTGAGGAGAAAGGACCGGTACT
>CAYNQP010000683.1:0-2605 GCA_964399325.1 uncultured Pirellulales bacterium | reverse complement strand
AGCAACGAAAAATGTCAATACTTGCTACAGGTTTCCCGACAGGCTCCTAGGGCCGGACCGACGCGATCCTGAGCGACCCTGGCTGCATCATATGGTCTCAGACGCCTGGCCTGGGCACGCCAGTCATACCAGCCGCATCGCCAGTTTCGACGATCCACCTTCCCAGCAATGGCAAGCGCCATTTCACCCGGTCAGGGCTGCCGCTCGTACCAGCCATGCGTGATGATGGCAAGATTCGGCTCGTCGCAGACCGTATCGTGCGAAACGGGGAATAGCTCCGGAGTGTTCGTATCCGAACCGACCAAGTAGAGCACGCCCACGGGATCCGAGCCTTCTGAGGCCGACGCGGCCAACGACCGGACCAGCGCAAGAACCAAACAACTGCCGACGAAGGCTGCCGTCAGGGTAACTGTGAGACGAGTGTATTTCCTTGGCTTACGGAACATCGGCAACAATGGTCCTGATCAGACTTACGCGTCTGTCTTTGACTCTCTGCCGGCTGACGCCGAAGTCGATTGCGACCAACAAAAGCCAAACGGGCAAGTCCCGGCTACTCCGCATTGGCAGTTGTCCCACCTTCCGTCCATCCAGCAGCCACCCGCCGAGTGCGAGATGCGTTCATCCGTAGGTCTTGCCGGTGCCGTCGACATAGATCTGGCTTTTGGTTTGGCGGATGATTTTTGTGGCGGCTGGAACCTCGGTCAGGTCAGGGACCTTGAGTAGGTGCCGGCACTTGCGGCAGCGAATCCGGCGGTCGGCCGCCATGGCGTCCAGCCACCAACGGTAGCCGCAACGAGGACACTGGGCGATAATGTGCATCCGATAACCTCGGCGTCAGACGTTACACAACAGTCTTCCAACCCTTTGGTATCGACAAACCTAAGGAGTGAGTCTTAGCCTTACTCCCTTTTTTCTTTGAGGAGCGGCACGGGTCCGTCTTATAATGCGGATGTGCAGAGGGCAGGACTCGACAACCGCGTGGGAGTGATCTGATTTCAGGCCGTCTTGGGTAGGCCTCGCTTGATCTTGGCCCGTGATTGTGCTAACATACAGTCAATTGGGGGCAGAAGAGATGATTGATGTGATTGATCTTGGACTTGGCAATATCCGTGCGGCCGCGGCGCCTTTTGTACGCCGCTTGCTGCCGGGCCGGGTCGAGACTGAAGACCCGATCCGCGTCGATGTCCGCATCCGATCATACGACGAATCGCTGCCCCTTGTACCACGGATGTCTGCCCCGCGTGCGAAGGCCGTACGCCTGCCCATTGGCTCGCTCCTCGACTGCTATCTCTAGGCCTGCAAATCCTTCACGCGCAGGTGCCATATCATTGCTTGGGTTGGAAACGTCGGGGTGAAGGGGCAGACAGATTCGCAGCACGCTCTCAGTTATCAACTCCATGACTGCTCACCGCTGCGCGCGTCTGCACCTTGTTCATGGCTTCAAAGAAAAACGGGGCCGGTTGCCGTCCATGGCAGGCCCCGCGACTCGAACGCGACTACGTGTGAAGCGTCTATATGCCGAAGCAGAGGATGTTCCCAGCGGCCGAGCGGATGTTTTCCGGGCTGGTGAGCTGGCCCGACAGCAACAACTCTCTGGCCTCCTCAACGGCGTTTGTGTCCGCAGTGGCCGATTCCCTGGCCTTGTTGATTAAATCGGCAAAGCTGACCTGCAGGGTGGCATCCGTGTCGCTTTGAGCAGGCTTGTTGGCGGGTTCGGGGCTCGGCAAGGAGGTCTTCCCCAAAGTGTGTCCAACTTGACCGGCGTTTATATTGTCTATCATTCTTCACGTTCCTTCAATATCTGCGTCTGTAGGAGTATTCTCGTGGCGTTTCGCAGAATCTTTAGCGTTTTCCGACGAAATAATGCCCTCTCTTAGTACTGCAAAACGGTGTTTCTCCAAAATGGCTCCCACGGTCCGGTCGGCTACCTCTTCTCGCGATCAAGCGTTTTGGCCACTTCGTAGGCAATGAACTTGCCGAATTTCAGGGAGCTGATGACCACCATCTCGTCTTGCAGGGAGGCCGAGCCCGAACGCAACTCCTCCTTGGAGTATTGCCGGGTTCGATGCTGGATGCTTGCATCGGCACTGTCCCAGACCTGTTCGAGACCCCAGAGCAATTGGCCGTCGGTCAAGTCCAGCAGTTTCAAACGCAGCCCGACGGCCATTCGGGGATAGGGTTGGTATTCGGTGATCGTCCCGACCAGCAAACCGTTGCACTTGAGCGTATCCCGCATGGCCAAGAGCTGTTTGAGGGCTTGGAGCGAGTCGAGGTTCTCTTGGAGACCTCGCCAGGCCGGATCATCCTGGTGAACCACGGAGAGGCCGAAGAACTGCTTCTTCTGCAAGGCCACGAACAGCGCTTCGGTGACGTCCGTGGAGATCTTGGGGTAGCCGGAGTTGTTGTCAAGCTCGACCAGCGCAACTCGGCCGAGAGAGTGCAAGTCCCTGTGCGGGTTGAGGTAATAGGAGTTGGCCATGCCGTTGTCTGTCTGGTAGGGCTCGCAACCGCAGACCGACGCCAAGAAGACTGTCACCGCCAAAGGAAGGCGGGCTCGACCATGGATCTTGCCTGCACGTTCTTCGCTTCTGCGGCCGGACCAGAT
>CAYNQP010000682.1:0-2608 GCA_964399325.1 uncultured Pirellulales bacterium | reverse complement strand
AGGCGCCTTGCGAGCGGCGAAATGGCTCAACGGCAAGAAGCCGGGCCTCTATTCTATGGCGGACGTCCTGGGTATCGTGTAGCATCCACTCGTGCGGGTGTCGTTGCGCTCTGCTAACGGGCGAGGTCCCGCCCCTTGACGCCGTTGATGGTCAGATTCGCGTCGGGCAGTTCATCGCGAGCCGGTCGTATTTCCGTAGCCTTGAGAAAGCGAACCTGGCCATCGGCAAGAAGGAAACTCCGCTCCCCCAACCAGCACCACCAGCCCCGGTCTCCTTCGACGAGCGCATGATTGCTGAGCCATTCGCCGATGAGGATCTTGGCGGATGGGTTCGCAACGCTGCCGACCCGCTGTGGGATGGACCGCTGGACCCTGCCTTCGTCATACGTGTCAGCCGGTTCGCTCATGGTGTCGATCTGCCCGGGGCTGTGGTAGAACGCCATGCTGTAGGCATAGCTGGTCGACTCATAGCTCCCAGGGTCCGTCCGGTCCTCCGGACACAGCAACACCGAAGGGTTCTTGACGCCAACCGAACCTCCCACGTAGGGCTCCACCCACTGGCGCCATCCACGCCCCATCCAGAGCCAGTAGTTTGGATCGACAGGGTCTTCGGCACACGGGTAGAGGCTGTCGTTGTCGCCCAAATACATGTTGACGCCCAGGCCGATCTGCTTGAGGTTATGGGCGCAGGCGACGCGCAGGGCGCTCGATCTGGCCTTGTGCAGCGATGGCATCAAGATAGAAAGCAACAGTGCGATGATCGCGATGACGACAAGCAACTCCACCAGCGTGAAACCTCGTCCGCGAGAAAGGGGTCCGGTACTTTTTTTTGGTCGCCCTTTGGGCCGGAGCGTCGACTCCAGCACCATGCGTCTGGCGGTCTCAAGCACCCATCGACCCAAGCCCAAAGGCGCACCCCGCTTGATGCTGTTCTGGATACGGGAAACGTCCTTCTCCGCCACAGACTGGTGGACCAAGGCCGGCCAATTCCCCGGCAGGGACACAGGGCCTTCGGCCAGTTCAACAAGCGATTCACGGTCCCGGCGAACGGCGTAGCTCGACCAGGGCCAGTCATCGGCCTTTTCCACAAGCCCCGCGCGTAGGGGATTGGCCTCGGCGTAACGCAAGACGGTCAGATAGTACGCCTCGTCCTGCACGGGGAAGCTCTTGTATCGGCCTTGGTAGAGATGCCCGATCCCGACCGTCCCATGCGAGCTGTGGTACCGTTGCGTGTGCGTCTGCGTGATCCATCGCATGAAAGCAGATAGATCATCGTCCTCCCGCGGCCACAACACCAAATGCCAATGGTTGCTCATAATGCAGTAACCGCAGATACGCATCTCGAACCGCTCGACGCCCTCGGCCAGAATCTTCTCAAACGCAAGGAAATCACCCTGCTTGCGAAAGATCCGCAACCGGCCATTGGCCCGATTCAGAACATGATACACATAACCACCCAACGCAATTCGCTTCGGCCTTGGCATAACACGCAAAGTGTACCGGCCAAACCCATCTGCCCGCAAGAACGCTTCACAAAAAAAGTACCGGACCCGAATGGCATGAAGATAAGGCATGAGTCTTCATCCTAACAGGGCTTTTCGCATCTCATTTCTGGGCCGGTTCAGTAGTTTGTATGGCTTCGGTCTTCGCTTTAAGGCTCGTGGTTCGAGGCGATGGGGCCGATGAGGAACCCTGTCGCAGGCAATCCACGACAACAGCAACTGATGCAACATGGCCGCTTTCGCTGTCCCGGCCAATAGCCACAGATACGGGGCCGCCACGTCGAAGCGTTGCATGGTCCCAGCGAAGCTGAGACGATGCAACGCCTGACCGTACTCGGCCGCGGCCTGCCACATCAAGGCACGGATCAGATTGTAGGCCACAAAATGCATGACGATCTCTTTGCGAACCACGTCCGCACTCTTGCCGCGTAGCACGTCCATGTGCAGCGTCGTCTTCACATCGCGCAGACGCAACTCCACCGTCCAGCGGTCCCCATAGAGTGCCGCGATAGACGCCAGAGGATACGCGACTGGATCCAACAGCGTCGTCGCGACGATCACCGTCTCGCTACGGAAGCCCGCTTGCTGGGTGTGGAACCGCAGGATGCGCACGGCAATGGTCTCGGGCAACAGGGCAAACGCCTCGGCCGAGAGCGTGCGGGGACATAACTTTGAGCGTCGCCAGGTGACCAGGCGGTCGTCCTTGCCCAATCGGTGGCCGCGGCGAAAGTCCATCGTGCGCGCCCGCGCCCCACGCAAGCGAAACACCCCGTCACAGCCCCGCGCGATCAATTGCGCCATATCGGCGTACGCGCCATAAAAGCGATCTCCCAAAACCACATCGCCGGCCTGGAGTTGGTTCCAGAGCTGACGCCATAGGGTTAATTCCGAACTGCGGTAGGGTCCGATGGCCACGTCGAGCACGGCGCCGCTGGCCCAGGCAAACATTGCCACGATCTTGGCGACGGGAAAACCACAGCCGGGCTTCTGTCCGTCCGGTTGGCCGAACGTCTGCTGTAGTTCCGGGGTGTCCGGCATCGAACAGCTCGATCCATCGACGATCCACACACGCCGATCCAGCCAACGATAGGTCGCGTCGACCTGAG
>CAYNQP010000681.1:0-2612 GCA_964399325.1 uncultured Pirellulales bacterium | reverse complement strand
GCTGGCCATGCTGCGTCAGGCTGTGAAGACCGGCAACGATACACAAATCAAGCAATGCATGGACGAACTCGTCGCCCTTGGAAATGACGCGGTGGGCCCACTCAACGAGGCCATCCTAAGTGGGAAGGACGCGACAGCTCTCTGGGCAGCAGAAGCGCTCACTCGCATCGGCACGCCTGCGGCCACCAGTGTTCTGCTCGACACGCTGGCGCAGACAAAGGAAGGCCCATACAAAGAGCAGCTTGCCAAGCGGGCCTCCAATATCAGCAATCACGACAGTTGGCCCGTCCTGCTGGACACGCTACAGGAAACCGCAGATGCCACAGTTCTACGCGCAGCCGGGGTTTCCCTGTCCAAAATGGCCGACAGACCCGTGGTGGATGAGATCGTCGCCCGTTACGATGCGGCCACCACGGAAGAGGACGCCACGCGGCTGGCACAGATGATCGGCAACATCAACTCCCCAGCGGCCAGCGAGTCTTTGTTGGCCCTGGCTGGCAGTGTCTCGTCGATCCCGCAAGACGCCCTGCAGACAGCAGCCATCGATGCCCTGGCGAACGTGGGTGATGCGCAGTGCGTCAGCTATCTGCTGAGGAAGCTCGAGGCTTCGCCCCCCGGCGAGGGCGCCCGTCTCTTCAACAGTATCACGACAATCAGCCAACCCCAGGCTGAGGCGGCGTTACAATACGCCGCGGCCGGCAACAAGGAAGTCTCGGCGGAACAAGGCAGAACGGCTGCCATCTATGCTCTCGAGAACTTCCCCGACGAACAGACATGTGTGCTTCTGGAACAGATCATAGCCACCGAAGAGAACACACGCGTCGTCAGCGCTGCGGCCAGAACGCTCGAGAACATCCGAACAGCAGAGCCGGTCGTCGCCGCCAGCGCCACCGCGAAGGTGGACGAGCAGCTCCTGTTGCCCGCTAATCCGCTGCAGAAATAGGTTGCCACCCGGACCGGCGTCAAATTCCATCACGCCCAGAATCCGTGGACAGCAAATCCCACAGTCCATTCTTAGACGGACTATGATTAGTTCGTGCGCTCCGTCTTGTCATCCTGAACGCAGTGAAGGATCTGGGCTGGGAGCGGGAGAAGCCTCCTATGCGATGGCCAGATCCTTCGCGGTGCTTAGGATGACAAAGTTGCTGCCGCGCAAGGACTTTCCCTAATCCGTATTATAAACCATTTCTGGCGCAATGGATACACGCGACTCAGCCCGTGCGCGCGTCATGTTTGTGGCATATAGCCCATCTTTTTTTTTCACTTAGGATGAAACGCCTGACCTTGTGGCTGCGTCACATGTACAGTACCAATTAGGGTGGGCAAAATTATGATATCAGATAACGCCATCTTGTGGGGGATGCCGAGATGAACGGAATAGATGAGACAGGCAGACTCAAAGCCACAACCGAGGGGCTGATCGTGCTGGTCATATTTGTTCTGGCCGCAGGTACAGTAAGCGCTGTCGCCCAGAGTGATGCGCCGGAACAGGACGGCCTCCTCGGCCCGTCACAGGCAGCGCCGCAACACCAGAACACAAACGTGCCTCCACGCTTCGGGCCTGCTCGCCCATCCCCGGAGAGCCCCGCGGCGTTTACACCGGATATGCCGTTTGGCCGAGCAATCGACATCCTGCGTAATTCAACCTGGCCCCCGTTGAACCTCGTTGTACTCTGGCGCGAAATCGAGGAAAACGCGGGCGTTGACAAGAGCACGACGATTGGCATTGACGGTTTGCAGGGGCTTCGCGTCCGCCAGTGCCTGGACATTCTCCTCAATTCTCTCTCGGCCACGGCCACCACCAAGATCGGTTACACCGTTGACCACGGCGTGATCATCGTGGCAACCGTCGATTCTCTGCCGAAGCCCAAGAGAGTGACCCGCGTCTATGATATTAGCGACCTTGTGGCGCCGCCCTCCCGCGCCATGGGGTATGGGATGATGCCAGGGATGATGCCCGGAATGATGTCGGGAATGATGCCCGGGATGATGTCCGGGATGGGCGGAGGCATGTCGTATGGCGGCTACTCCCCAGGCTACGGCGGCAACTATGGAATGACGTCCGGATACAACTCCGGCGGCGGCCTTCCGGGCTTTGTCGGCGGCATGCAGGGAATGGGTGTCTACAGATGACAGCGGTGACGACGGTCGCATTGCCACGCCACGACCGCCAGAGGCCTTTCACTTGCCCGCAATGGGATAAGACTGGACACTTCCCATGCGGAGTACGCGTTTTCGCACCGGAGATTTGAGCTCGCGTTGCCGAGTCAGTCGATAGCCGTTGCGTCTCATACACCGACGGAACTGCGAATCCTGATAGGCATACGACCATTGCCGGTCATCAGACTCCCCCAACATCTGTGCTCGGTCGAGACGTTGATCCCATGTCGCTTCAGCCGTCTCAACTTGAGCCTGCCGGTAACACTCGCGACAGTCCTGCTCGGCTTCCCCCAGCGTCTTATCCGGGTGATACCAGTACATCCCCTGGCTGCATCCGCCACACAATACACAGGCCAGACCCAGCACGACGAGCCACCGCCCAGCCGAGGATCGATAGTCAACAAGCATCATTCCTTGCCGCGTCCAACGATATGGAGCCGCCCGCCGCATCA
>CAYNQP010000680.1:0-2620 GCA_964399325.1 uncultured Pirellulales bacterium | reverse complement strand
GTCCGCGATAAAAAGGCAAACCTCGTTCAAGAACAAGAAGATCACGGAAAAGCTCATGAGCCTCATGCTGCCGTCGGGCCCCGCCTCGGTCGGCACCTCAAGAATGAACATGCTGGGCATGGGGCCTGTCTTCTTCCGACATGTGATGAAGAAGAAGAACGTGCAGACGCTGCCCGACCTGATTGCCCTGGCTCAGGACACCGGCGTGCGGATGGTGGCTTGCCAAATGTCGATGGACGTCATGGGAATCACCCAGGAAGAGTTGATCGACGGCGTGGAATATGGCGGCGTGGCAACATACCTGGCGGACGCGCGCGACTCGAGAATCACGCTTTTCATATAGGACACGTTGATGACACAACAGCAGGACTACGATCTACAAATTATGATTGCCTCGGGCCCCGAGGCTCTGGCGCGGGCCGTGTTAGGTTTTGCCTTTGCCGTCTCCGCGACCGTCTCGGAAGCCAAGGTATTGGTGATCCTGACACTGAATGGGACGGCGTGGCTGGCGACGGACGAGCCATCGGCCCGAAAGAAAGTCAATGGCTTCGATTCAATAGAAAACTACATGGCGGTCTTGAACGATACAGATGCCGTCGTGCGCCTCTGTTCGACCTGTGCCGAGGGGAATTGTGCAACGGTCGCAACAAGCAGCGATCACCTCAGTGAGGATCCGTACATAGGCCTCACCGAAGTGGCGATACGAGCAGCCAAGGGTTCGGCGCGAACCGTGGTCTTCTAGTATAGAATCCGGCGATGACGCCGGCTGGAAAGGACAGTAACAATGCAGGACAAAGCGGACCGTTCCGAAAGGTGCCAAGTCGTCTTGGAACCCCTGGAGCTCCAGTGTGAGAACGACTCGCTCCGGCAGGAAAACATCCGACTCAGGCAGCAAGCACAGGATATCGCGCAGGCAAATGCCTATGCGGCGGAACTAATGGTCCAGCTTGAAGAGGCCAACGAGAATCTGAAGACCGAGGTGGACAGACGCAAGCAGGCTGAAGACGAACTGCGACGGGCCTATGGCGAGATGGAGGCAAGGGTCCAGGCACGAACCGTCGAGCTGACCCGCGTGAATATGCAACTCGCCAAAGAGGTCAAGGACCGTCAGCAAATGGAGCAGACGTTGCGCGAGGACGAGCAACGTTTGAACACGGTCTTGCATGACATCTTGACGGGCGTCATCATTGTGGATGCTGAGACCCGCGTAATCACGGACGCGAATCCGCATGCGGCTGAGATCATTGGTCTGCCTCGCGAAGAAATCATCGGCAAAGTCTGCCACAAGTTCGTCTGCCCCGCCGAGCAGGGGAGTTGCCCGATAGCCGACTTGGGTCAGACTGTGGATCAGTCCGAGCGAGTCGTGCTGCGCGCCGATGGCCGCCAGGCGCCCATCCTCAAGACCGTCACATCGGCCGTGTGGCAAAAACGTAAGTACTTCATTGAGAGCTTCATCGACATCAGCGGACGCAAAAAGGCAGAGGAAGACCTCAAGGAATCCCTCTCGCTGCTCGAAGCAACGCTGGAATCCACGGCCGACGGCATCATGGTCGTAGATCGTGCCGGAACGATCAAGAGCTTCAACACGCAGTTCAAGGATATCTGGCGCATTCCCGACGGCGTTCTCGAATCCAAAAATGATGACGAAGCGTTGTCGTTTGTGCTGGGTCAACTGAAGGACCCGGAGCTGTTTCTCGCCAAGGTCAAGAAACTGTACAGCCAACCGGAAGAAGAGAGCTTTGACGTCATCGAGTTTGCAGACGGAAGAGTCTTGGAACGTTATTCCAAGCCGCACGTTATCGGCGACCACATCATCGGGCGCGTCTGGAGCTTTCGAGACGTCACCGAGGCGCACAACGCACGACAGAAACAGGAGAAGCTCGTGCGTAAGGTAGCGGCCACCAACGAGGAGCTGAGCCATTTCGCCTACGTGGTTTCGCACGATCTGAAAGCCCCCCTGCGCGGCATCAAGCTTCTCACCGAGTGGCTGTGCGATGATTACGGCGACAAACTTGGAAACGATGCTAAAGAGCAACTCGATCTGCTCCAGAGTCGTGTCGGGAGAATGCACAACCTAATCGAAGGCGTCCTCCAGTATTCCCGCGTCGGACGCGTCAAAGAGGACGTGGTGGATATAGACCTCAGCGCTATGTTTTCCAGCATCATCGACGCCATCGCACCTCCGGAGCACATTCGCATCGCCGTCCAAGGCCCGCTCCCGACGATTGCGGGCGAGAAGACGCGGATCACTCAGGTCTTTCAGAACCTGCTCACGAACGCGGTCAAGTACATGGACAAGCCGCAGGGCGAGATAACGGTGACTTGTGCCGATGAAGGGGACGCCTGGAAGTTCAGTGTCTCCGACAACGGACCAGGTATCGAAGAGAAGTATTTCGAACGCATCTTTCGGATATTCCAGACGCTGGTGCCGAAAGATGAATTTGAGAGTACCGGTGTAGGCTTGACACTCGTCAAGAAGATCGTCGAACTCTATGGCGGAAAGGTGTGGGTCGAGTCCGTGGTCGGCCAGGGAAGCTCGTTTCTCTTTACCCTTCCCAAGCAAGAAGCAGGTGTTCAGGGCGAACAGTCCACCACCGGCACCGTCGCCGGGGACGATATC
>CAYNQP010000679.1:0-2624 GCA_964399325.1 uncultured Pirellulales bacterium | reverse complement strand
CGCCGATACGGGGCTGCACGCGTCGTTCGGACTCAACTCAGACGGGGACGACATCGCGCTGTTCGAGGCGGATGGCAGCACGTTGGTTGACAGCATTTCCTTTGGGAAGCAGCGATGCGATGTTTCGTACGGCCGATCTCCCAACGGTCTGGGGCCGTGGTCGTTCATGGTTGCAGCGACGCCCGGCGGAGCGAACGGCGATGCGTATGAGGGGATCGTAGGCGACACCAAGTTCGACCACGACCGGGGTTTTTACGAGGCACCGTTTGAGGTGGCGATCACCAGTGATACGCCCGGCGCGACAATCTACTACAGTGTCGACGGAAGCTCACCTTACGATTCGACCAACAGGCACCCTACGGGAGCTGTTTACTCCGGGCCTATCAGCATCTATAGGACGACTTGCTTGCGGGCCTGCGCCCTCAAGGACGGCTGGCTGGCCAGCAATGTGGATACACACACGTACCTCTTTCTTGATGATGTTCTCGCCAAGAGCCAGGCGCAGGTGGTGTCGGCCGGCTATCCCAGCACGTGGTACGGGTCTTACGCCGCGGATTACGAGATGGATCAGGAAGTCGTCAGGGACCCAACCTATGCCGGTCAGATGAAGGAGGCGATGCTCTCGATTCCCACCCTCTCGCTGGTCACGGACAAAGGCAATTTTTTCAATCAGAACAGAGACCCTGAAACGGGGGGAATCTACATCTACACCGGCCACAGCAGTACCGGTGGCCAGGATTGGGAGCGCCCCGTCTCGGCGGAGATGTTCACCGCGTCCGGGGCGAAGGAATTCCAACTCGATTGCGGCGTTAGATTGCAGGGCGGCGAAAGCCGTAATCCCCCGAAATGCCCCAAGCACAGTCTTAGCTTGAGGTTCAGGTCGGAGTATGGCTCCAATCAGCTCGATTTCAATCTGTTTGAGGGCGCGCCCATCCAGTCATTTGATACCGTGCAGTTGCGCGGTTTCTTCAACAATGCCTGGACGCACTGGGCTTCCGATCAACGCGAGCGGACACAGTACATCCGCGACCAGTGGACGCATGATTCCCTTTTGGAGATGGGGCAGGCCGACGCGGGGTGGGGACTTTTTGTCCACCTGTACATCAACGGCATCTACTGGGGTCTATACGATGTGCAGGAACGCCCGGTCGCTTCGCACTACGCGGCCTACAACGGCGGCGACCCCGACCGGATCGATGCCATCAACGGAGGCCGCGCCACCGATGGGACGACCAGCGCATGGCAAGAGGCCAAGAGCATTGCCAATTCGAGGGACTGGAACCGCATCCAGGAGGTCATTGATATCGACAACTTCATCGACTGGAGTCTCTTGAATCTGTTCGCCGGGAACGTAGACCTGAAAACCAATGGCAACTGGCGGGCCGCCGGTGGTGGGCCCGATGGCGGACGGTGGCGTTTCTATGCCTGGGACGCCGAGCATGTCCTGGAGAGCCCCCAGCAGACCGGCACACGTCCCACGTCGGACCCGACCGGCATGTGGCAGTCGATTTCTCAGATCGAGGAGTTTCGCATTCGCTTTGGTGACCGTGTTCACAAACACCTCTTCAACGGCGGCGCTTTGACCGCCGAGCGTAATGCCGAACGCTGGATGAGACGGGCAGACGAGATCGATCTGGCCGTGATGGCCGAGTCCGCTCGGTGGGGCGATTATCGTCGCGACGTCCATCCGTACAGCTCCGGGCCCTACTATCTTTACACGAAGAACGAGTACTGGATTCCGGAGAAAGAGCGGCTTCTCAGCGACTACTTCCCACGCCGAAACGCGGTGGCGCTCCAGCAGTTCAAATCGATGGGACTCTACCCGAACGTCGATGCGCCTGTCTTCAACATCGACGGTGCGTATCAGCATGGCGGCTACGTTGGCGTCGGCAGCCCGCTCTCGATGCCTGCCGGGGCCGGTACGATCTGGTACACCCTGGATAGCAGTGATCCCCGCACGTCGGGGGCGACAGGCTCGACTGATGAAGTGAAGTTCGTTTCGGAAGATGCCCCCAAGCGCGTTCTGGTCCCGACCGGCCCGGTGGACGATGCCTGGCGCGGCGGGACGGACTTCGACGATTCCGCCTGGCCCAGCGGCGCCGGAGGCGTTGGCTACGAACGCAGTTCGGGCTACGAGCAGTTCTTCGATATAGACGTCCAGAGTCAAATGTACGGTCGCAACACAAGCTGCTATATCCGAATTCCGTTTGACCTTGAAGCCGATGACGTCATGGGTACCAGCGCTCCGATGCTGAAGGTTCGATATGACGATGGTTTCATCGCGTATCTCAACGGCGAGGAGATCCAGCGGGTCCAGTTCAGCGGGACCGCTGCGTGGAACTCCTCCGCCAGCGCGACTCATTCCGATGTCGATGCCATCAACTATGAAACCTTCGACATGTCGCCGCATATCGGCAAGCTTCGAATCGGCCGGAACATCCTCGCGATTCAGGGTCTGAACGAGTCTACGAGCAGTTCGGACTTCCTCATTTCGGTCGAGTTGGCTGCGACCGAGGGAACCGGCGGCAGTACCCCGAGCGGCGTGTCCCCCACGGCCCGGCGCTACACAAGCCCGGTGACTCTGAGCGGCAGCACGCAGGTCAAAGCCCGCGCGCTCAGCGGCT
>CAYNQP010000678.1:0-2626 GCA_964399325.1 uncultured Pirellulales bacterium | reverse complement strand
TGTGCCACCTGTCAGCCAGGCGCCGCCAGCCATCGTCAGGTCGCCATTGCCCAGCACGGATACATCCGAAACCGAGGCCTGGCCAACCGAAGCGATCAGCGCAACCACCAGCAGAGCAGGTGTAAACTTCACTAACTTCATCATTCTAATCCTCCTCATCCCCACAAAACTCACATCCCTTACATAAGCGCAATGGACACTACACCACAACTCAATCTAACCAGTGTCTCTCCTGTGAAGCTGTCCTCTGACGCGTAACATCAACCTGTTCTCTGTCAGGAACAGCACCCATCAAGCTGCCTATTGCACTCGCTCTCCACAGAGAGTCAACAACGTTGCACAGACAGACACAGTCAACACTTCAACCTTCTTGACCAAAGGACCTTGCGCGCACCGATCCTCTGCGCGAAGCAAGGTTGCTACAACGTTGCCTCAGGAAACGGGCGGAGGCCCGCGTCCCAACTGCGCGAACTTCGGTAGCGAAGAGAGGAACACTCGCGGATTCGCGATTGCAGCCGGGCGTGGCTCCAATAGGTCAAAAACCCGTGGCGGAAGGACGAGGGCCTGCGCAGCGTTCATGCCCCGTCTATCATTTATGCCTCTCATCGCCTGCTGATACAAACCAATGCAGGTCGAAATCTGCGATTCAGACAGCGGTAGGACCGCCGAAACACAAGGTGGCTGCTGATATCTTTCGCGGTGGCCGTGTTGGCGGCACAGTTGCGGGACAGCATTCACCCAACACTGACCACAAGACAACACAGACGCTACCGCCGCCAGCCAGATACGGCGATCGTTCACCAGCGATATGCAGACAAAGCCAACAAGAGCCATCAAGAAAGGCTTTGGCACATCAGGCAATGCGTGCAGATAGGAAGAAGTCGGCGATGCCCCGTCGCGAAAAGGACGCGCGGGCGCAAGGAAGCCAAACACGACCCGCTGAGAATCCGACCCAAAGTGACTGCCGACAGGGCTAAACGCCCCCGCCAACCCCAGGGTCTTTCCGACCTCTGGCTTCGGGGCCGTCTCCGCGGTACGGTCGTTACCCTCGCTCTTCGCCAAGACTGCGCCAACTCCCGCCATAAGGAGAAGAGGCAACACAACCGGCAACCATCTCCCGCCTGTCCCTAACACCACTCCTCCCAACCTGAGTGCTGCGATCTAACGCCCAACCGGGCCACACAGCGCTCGCGCATTGAGTTAGGAAACCAAGACCATCCGTGCAGAAACACCTGATGAACGAAACAACGAGGACAAACCCCCTCCAATGAGGTAAGTCTATTGCTAGTATTTTACGGCTGCGAGGTAACTCTGTCAAGCCAATTTCCAGAATAACTTCGGGAAAAGAACATGCCTTCCCCTCGGGGGAAGAAGAAACCCGGTCCCGGCTGTGAATGCAGGATCCAGAAGGCGGCTTCAGAGGCATTAAAAGAGCCGGTGAATACCATGTATGCGTTACCCCATAAGGGGTAGAGCCGTGCCAAAAAAAATGCCGCCAAACAAGGCCGCGCGCGGGATGAGTCTCGGGCGGGACAGTGGCTTGCCGACTCACAACAATGGCACAGACGATACCCTGCCAGGGCATCGCAGCCGCACGGAGCGAGCGACCGCTCAAGTGCGATTCGAGAAGTTGGCGGCCTCGCGAACGAATCTCAGAAGCATGTGAATTTTGCTTCTGACCCCTACCTTACGGTATATATTCCTGACATGCGTCTTGACCGTCTCAGGGCGCACTCTCAGGCGATTGGCGATACTGTCGTTCTTCAGGCCCTGACACACCAACTCCGCAATCTGCCGCTCGCGCGGAGTCAACTCGTGCCGCCTCTGCAGGTAAGCCCACTGGGCATCTTCCAGAAGCACAAGCGTATCATCCGGGCCTTGATCGGCCCTCTCGCGATTGTCCCGCTCTGTGCCGGGTGACCGAGGCATCATCAATTGACTCTCTGCATTTGCGCCAGGAGACGTTCGGCTTCGGCCTGATCCGACGGCGTCAGGCCGCCGTTCCGATCCTGAAGAGCCAGCGACTGCTTGAACTGCTCTATGGCTTCCGTTCTTCGCCCTGCCGCGGCATAAGCTCTGGCAAGGTGGAACCGTGAACTCGTCAGCGCAGGCTTATCGGCACCATACTGTTCGATGCATTTGCTGAGGTCGCGAATAGCCTCCTCAAGATGCCCCATACGATAGTGTATTACGCCTCGTGTATCGATCAGATCAGAGTAATAGGGCACAACGGTTAAACCCTTGTTCGCAAGTTCGAGGGCCTCCCGGTATTGCTCTTTCTTCTCGCAAAGAAACCACGCCAGATTGTTCAACGCGACAACATCGTTAGGATCAACCTCGATGATCCTGCGGTTCAACAAGGCAGATTCCTCGTCGTGTCCCAGAACCTGGACGAGCATGGCCAGCAGGTGGAGGGTTCCGACAGAGGTCGGATTGCGCTCCAAAACCATCCGCAGCAACTCTTCCGTCATTCGACGTGCGGGCTCCTCATCATTTTCAAACAACCTCCTCGCGACGGCGTAAGGCGTCTGCACATCCGCGGGATGCTTCGAACACCACCCCATCACGAGCTGTTGCAACGACGCCCAATTCCTCTCCAATCGGAGTAACTCAGCCAGAGTCAACA
>CAYNQP010000677.1:0-2630 GCA_964399325.1 uncultured Pirellulales bacterium | reverse complement strand
TTCATGTCTGTAGGATATAGCGAGGAGTGCCGCCTTTGTACAGAGAATATTGCATGGGACCCAGGCCGTGTCTGTGCAAGTTCTATGGCAATGGGATTCTGGTTTGACAAGTGCCTTGGGCATCGACTCTCGTTGTCATTCCCGCGCAGGCGGGAATCCAGGGTGCTTCGATGTTTCCTGGACCCCTGCCTGCCGCAGGGGTGACAGAGTCGGCCTCGTGAGCCGTGAATCGAGATGGCCAGGATATTTTCACACACACCCAGGCCGGGCCTATCATGGACGCATCGGTTTTCATCTGGGATTGACGGGAAGTCCAGACGTCAGAAGTCGGAAGGAACGACAGTGGACATTGGCCATGAACTGCTGCCAACAATCAACAACTGCCAACTCGAGTTGACTGATTTCTGGAGGCAGCCCGTCATGTCGCCACCAGAACACGTTCGAGCTCTTCGATCGGTTGCCTCCCCCTGGAGAATTGGCGCCGATGTTCCGTCAGCTCTTGCCAGCCCATCCGGCCACCCAGAGGGTACCCGCGTTCTGAAGATCGGCGGTCAAGAGACGTTCGCGTCCTTTCTGTCGTCCTTGGGCACTTCTGTCGTCGCGTGGACATGGACTACGTCAGCGTCTTTGGTTAGGTGATGATGCAAAGGCCCAGCGTCAGCCGGGAGATCAAACGCTTGGAACTGCGCATCGCCGAGCTGAGTGAGGTCGTTGGGGGTAGAATAGTCCCGTAGCGATTGCACTCTCCTCGATATCGTGAGCCAGAACACCTTTGATTCTCTTTATTCTCTTGTCCGCTTGCGTATCTTACCTCTTGACGGTGCCTTTCTGCTCTTCGATCCGAGAATGTCAAACCGCGTTAGCCATGCCAGACACACGCCAACCACAAACAGGAAGGCGCCGGGGGCAGCGTTGACGAGCTGACTACTGAAACCCTCAGCCTCCACGACCCAGTTGATGCTGCCGCCGATCCCCATCAGGAACAGGACAATCCCACCAACGATACAAACTAGACCTAAACCGAGTCCGGCCAACGAATAGACGAGTTGATAGAAACTCGCCTTTCTCCAGAGATCAGCGTCGCCGCCGGGTGGGACCTCTACCCGCCGCACTGGTGCTTGTCCCGGAGCGGTTCCACTGTCCAGGTGCGTCACCGAAAGCAGGTGGTTCCGCCCATGTAGCGTGGTCAACCAGTTCTCTAGCAGGTTCATTCCAAGGAGGGCGTGTTCGGAACCTGCATGCGGGTGGTCTCGGCATCCGCAGGTCACGTGGTAGATCTGACCTTCCACCTCAACGCCGATCAGATAGTCACCTGTTTCGGGGTCGCGCTCCAGTTCCGATGACGCGTGTATGTCCACGTTCCGAGGGTAGACCCACGTTATTTCGGAACCAGTGTCAATTAACGCGTGGATACCCGAGATCTTCCGACCTGAGGCGCTCGCGTGAAGGGTCACGACTACCCCAGACGCCAATCCCCAGCGATTGGCCGAGAAGGGTTGATAGGGGACGTCTGTAAGCAGAACTTTGTCCATGGGGTCTCTCCTCTTCACTGAGCAGGCATAAGCCGTGGGCTTGGCCCCCGTCGTTCAGCCTTTATGTCCACGATTTCGTGAAACTCGCAAGGTTCGTGCGGTACCCCGAGTTTCTCATTCATTGCCGCCACGAGTCTATCCAGAGATGGTTCCAGCGCAATTCGCGTTCCTTTCTGATAGGCTACATACCAACCCGGATGTGTGCGGAGCAGCTCGGGCTTGTCGCGCGTCCATGCATCGTCTGCTTTGTCCTTGAGTTCCATGCGGCCTTCACGCAATAGATCGCCAACACCATCAAGCGAAATCACCCTAGCCATCACCAGCGCCAAGTCAACGTCCGCTAGCTGGTAGCGGAGTTCGAAGGGTGGCTTCCCGCGGACGCTCCTGCTATTACAGGCCACGAGCAGCCCCTCGCGTCTTTCGTATCCGATCCGTGTGGCGATCAGTGAGTGGACGCCGAACGCGGCAAACGGCAGCGGTATTGCGTCCCGCAATCCTCTGTCTAAAACGAATCGCTCGTTAGCAAGCGGCCGCCTAACGATTTCGTCCTCCTGCGAAAGAGTGATTTCAGGCGGTAGTGGTCGCTCAGCGTACATCCAGCCGTAGGGTACCTTCCAAGTTGCAGCCCTTGCTCGGTCGGGGCAAAATATGAATACCATCTCAGAGTCTAGTTTCTCTGCTACGTCCTTTAGCAGAAAGATAATCCTTTTTGGCCCTTCGCGCAGCCTTGGATCCACGACAAGGCTCCAGTTCATGTATCCCTCACTTTGCGACGTCATTGCTCTCCCCTTTCACATGCTGCCGAATCAACTCGGCTAGTTTTATCATTTTCACTGGCTTTGACAAGTATTCGGCAACCTGTAACTCCTTTTGTTCAGTCTCAGGCATCATCTTAGGATAGGCTGTCAGAACAATGACAGGCATTTGCAGTCTCAGTTCCCTCCGGATTCTCCTTAGGAGGGCGAAACCTGTCTCATATCCATTTCTTACGTCATCTCCCACTAGTTCGGCTCCGGGGGCCATCATGATATCCAAGATAACGATATCAGGTGCACCTGTACGCAAGTATTCCAAGGCCTCGGTGCCATCGTGAGCAAT
>CAYNQP010000676.1:0-2637 GCA_964399325.1 uncultured Pirellulales bacterium | reverse complement strand
TCGTCGTTGACGTTCAGGGTGCAGGAGTTCTCGCACGGGGCCGGACAGACCCGACCGGTGATCTCGGGGAAGTTGTTGGTCCGGTGCAGCAGGCTGCACGCCTCCTCCCACCGGCCTTGATAGACCAAATCGTTGAAATCCGGGATGCAGTTGACCACCGGACAGCCGGCCCCCTGGCAGAACGGGATCCCGCAGTTCATACAGCGGGCCGCCTGCTCGCGCAGGGCCTCCGGGGTCAGGGGCAAGTCGATCTCGTTGAAGTCGTGTACGCGCTGGGCCACCGGACGATGACCGACCTCGCTTCGCGCGTATTTCATGAAGCCCCGCGACTCACCCATGGAACACCTCCTCGGTCGCGGGCGTCGTTTCGGTATTACGCTGTTCTTCAGCCTGCATTCGTTCGAGAGCCTTTCGGTAATCGATGGGTATGACCTTGACGAAACGCCCGATCATGCCGGACCAATGATCCAGTATGTATTTAGCGCGCACACTGCCGGTGAGTTTCAGGTGGCGTTCGATCAGATCCCGGAGCAAATCCTTGTCTTCCCGGCGCCACACACTCTCCAAGTCCACCATGTCGAGGTTGCACAACGTGTCGAAGAGCTGCCGCTCGTCGAGCACGTAGGCGGTGCCGCCGCTCATGCCGGCCCCGAAGTTGCACCCGGTCTTACCCAGCACCACAACGCCGCCCCCTGTCATATACTCACAGGCGTGATTGCCCACGCCTTCTACGACGGCCACGGCACCACTGTTTCGCACGGCAAAACGCTCGCCGGCCACACCGTTGATGAACACCTCGCCGCTGGTCGCCCCGTAAAGCAGCGTGTTGCCCACGATAATGTTCTCGTGCGGCAGGAACGTCGCTTCTTTGGGCGTCTTGACGATGATGCGTCCGCCGGAAAGCCCCTTGCCCAGATAGTCATTGGACTCGCCAATCAGCGTCAGCGTCACCCCTCTGGCCAGGAAGGCGCCAAAACTCTGGCCGGCCGAGCCCCGCAAGGTCACCTTCACGGTATCGTCGGGCAGGCCCTGAGAACCGTGCTTGACCACGATTCGGTTGCTGAGAATCGCGCCGATGGTCCGATCCGTGTTCTTGATCGGCAGATCCAGCAACACGGGCTTTTTGTCCTCGATGGCCTGCCTGGCCATCTCGATGATCTTCCAGTCCATGTGGTCCTGGTGCTTGTCGAGCTGCTTCTGGCAGAGCCGCACGCACCGGCCATCCGAGGCATCGGCCCGATGGAGAATCGCCGACAGGTCCAGGCCTTTCGCCTTCCAGTGGCGGATGGCCTTGGTGGTCTTGAGCAAATCGGAGCGGCCGATCATGTCCTCGACCTTCCTGAACCCGAGTCCGGCCATGATCTGCCGAATCTCCTCGGCCACAAACGTCAGGTAGCGCGTGACGTACTCAGGTTTGCCGGCGAAGCGTTTCCGCAATTCCGGGTCTTGCGTAGCGATCCCATAGAGACAGGCTCCTTCATGACACTTGCGCAGCAGGGTACAGCCCAGAGTCACCAGGGCCCCGGTGCCGAATCCGAACCGTTCGGCGCCGAGCAAGGCGGCGATGGCGACGTCACGACCGGTGCGCAGTTGCCCGTCGGTCTGCAAGCGCGTGCGGCCCCGCAAATTGTTCAGGACCAGGGTCTGCTGGGTTTCGGCCAGTCCCAGTTCCCAGGGACAGCCGGCATGCATGATCGAGGACCAGGGGCTGGCCCCGGTGCCGCCATCGTGTCCACTGATCAGGACTTCATCGGCATTGCCCTTGACCACGCCGGCCGCAATCGTGCCGACCCCCACCTCGGAGACCAGCTTGACCGACACCTTGCAGCCCGGACAACTGCACTTGAGGTCGTAGATCAACTGCGCCAAGTCCTCGATGGAATAGATGTCATGGTGCGGCGGCGGTGAAATCAACGTCACGCCTGGCGTCGAGTATCTCAGCCGGGCGATCTCGTCGGTCACCTTGTGGCCAGGCAGTTGCCCGCCTTCACCGGGCTTGGCCCCTTGGGCGATTTTGATTTGCAGCTCTTTGGCATGAGCCAGGTAGTTGGCTGTGACACCAAACCGTCCGCTGGCGACCTGCTTGATGGCGCTGTTCTTGGAATCGCCGTTGGGCTCCAGGACGTAGCGCGCGGGATCTTCACCGCCTTCGCCCGTGTTGCTCATACCCCCGATGCGATTCATGGCGATCGCCAGGCACTCGTGGGCTTCCTTGCTGATCGAGCCGTAACTCATGGCGCCGGTGCAGAACCGCTTGACGATTTCCGCGGCCGGTTCAACCTCGTCCAGAGGAACCGGCTGGCCCGGGACAAACTCGAACAGGCCGCGCAGGGTACACAACGCCTTGGCCTGATTGTTCACCGCCTCGGCAAACTCGGCATAGGCCCGCGCATCCTCGTTCCGCACGGCTTCCTGCAACTTGGCGACCGTGGTGGGATTCCACAGGTGTCGCTCCCCCTCAATACGAAAGGCGTAATCGCCCCCCATGTCGATCTCGGGATAGCTGTAATCATCGTTCCCGTAGGCGTACGCGTGGCGGGCGCGGGTCTCCTTGGCAATCTCCTCCAGGCCAATCCCCTCGATGCGCGAGGTCGTGCCCGTGAAAAACTCGTCCACAAAAGCCTTGTTCAATCCGAT
>CAYNQP010000675.1:0-2640 GCA_964399325.1 uncultured Pirellulales bacterium | reverse complement strand
GGAGCAACGAAAAATGTCAATACTTGCTACAGGTTTCCCGACAGGCTCCTAGATGTGCAAACCCTCTGTGCCGGGAAAACCGAGTCGCCTCTCGATGTTACCTATGGCACCAGCATGGTCAGACGCTACTTCTATGTTGCCGATGGCGGCACGTTGAGCCGACCCTACATTGCGGCGATGTGCTACGATGACAGCGGCACCGTGATCTCCAGAATGTCAGCGGAGGGGTATGGCTCGTCGGCTGAGACGACGGAAGGTCTAGCTATCGTGACAATCCTGCTGCCCGGCAAGTACGTGATAGAGGCATCCGCCCACGTCGATGGTTCCAAGACGGAGTTTGGCAGCGTTGACGTCACGGTGGATGAAGGCGATGTTGTGGTCATTGGCGGAGGACAACGTCCGGTCATCAAGGTGACCCACCCGACGAGCAGGGAGGTTGTTTGTGGCGATAAGGTCACCGTGGAAGGGACGGTCAGCGACGACCACGGCGTTGCTTCCATCCATATCAACGGACAAGACGTGCCGTTCGATCCGAACGAGAACCCGGTCCAGTTCAGCTACGAGATCAGCCTCGAAGACGGCGAGAACGTCATCACGGTGGTTGCGGCGGACACGGACGGCACCGAACCGGTCGTCCTTACGATCACTGTTGTCAGCAGCACCTGTACGCCGGAAACTTGCGTTCTGACCATGGTTGCCCGCGAGGGTGGCTCCGTGACGCCGGAGGCAGGAACGCACACGTATCCGTATGGGGAGTCCGTCCAGGTGGAAGTTTTGCCCGATAAGTGCTACAAGTTCGCCGGCTGGTCGGGCACGGCGATGGTCGACGGGAAAGTCGCTGACCCGAACAAGGCAGTCACGACGGTCGTGGTGGACTCCAACTGTACACTGGAGGCGAACTTCGAGACGGTCACGTACTCTCTGACCATCTCGTCAACGGATCACGGTTTCGTGACGAATCCCGGCGAGGGCACTTTTGAATTCGACTGCGGTAGCACGGTTCCCGTCGTTGCGAATCCCGATCCGGATAGTTTCTTCTGGCTCTGGCAAGGCACCGCGGTTGACGGGGGCAAAATCCCCGCCGGCGATCTGACCCGTCCCAGCACCACGGTGTTCATCGACGCTGACGATACGTTACGCGCCGTGTTCCTGCGTCGGATTACGTCCTGGGACGACGACGTCGACCGCGCCGACCGCCGAGGGGCCAAATCCAGCACGTCGCAACTGTGGGACTTCGGTGACGCCGCGATCGATACTGGTGGCGTCCCCGAAAGCGTTTACGACATCCTCGGCCCGGCTCCGGGTGGGAATCCCCCTCTACCCGGTACCTTCCTGGCGTGTGTGGACTGCAACTCGCCTGACGGAGAGCGTTGGTGGTCACTCGATCCGCATGAGCTTTCCGGCCGCAGAGGCATTGTCGCGTCGAATGGGCTGAAAGCTTCCATCAACGTGCCGCCGTCGGACGGAGAATTGACAAGCGTTTGGATGCAGGTCGTCTGGCACGAGGATGCCGGAGCCGTGTCGCCTGGTACTTTGCCTGGGCCTGTCCTGGTAGACGCCGAGCCGTTCTTGGGCAAGTTCCTTTCTGCCGAGTTCCATCTGGCCGAGGGCTGGTATCACACCACGTGGGCATGGTATGTCGATCCGGATATTGAGACGATCAGCTTCACGGTTGGCGGGCCTATTATGATTGATTGCATGATCGTGGACAGCTACGTGGAAGGCGCTGGACTTCCGCGCGAGCCGTGATTGCCTGAGGTCTCCGTTGCTGTGCCGGCTGGCACAGTTGTAGGAATATTCGCTAGGACGTCTTCGTTCAGGGCTGTGGAATGGTACGTACGTTCCGCAGCCCTGCCTGCATCCGGCCATGTCGATCGCGGCTGGGCTCCACCGCTTTGCCTTTTACACAGACTCTTTCCATCGCATAAATCTCAGGTTGCGCTTGATAATGGGCGAAAAATCGTCGATAATCAAGCGTCAAAGACACCTGGAGAGGTGTCCGAGTGGCCTAAGGAGCGGTCTTGGAAAGGCCGTGTAGGGTTTACCCTACCGCGGGTTCGAATCCCGCCCTCTCCGTTTGGTTTCTTGCCTTTGGGGCGATGCCGCCAGGTCGCTCGACGCCCGAGCTAAGGAGAGTTGGACGTGACAGAAGCTCAAGGCCGTGGGGGAAAGGTCATCCGCCGGGGGCCGTATCCGGAACTGACGTGGACCGCCGTGCTCGTCGGCTACGGGCTCGGCATCCTCATCACCATCAGCATGGGCTACGCCTGCCTGATTCTCGGCTTCTCCCACGAAGGCTCGGAACTGGCCGCCATTCTGGGCTTCGGCATTCTGCGCGGTCTGATGGGCCGCACCAGTATTATCGAGAACAACATCGTTCAGACCGTTGCCAGCAGCGTCAACGGCGCCTCGGCGGGGGTCATGTTCTCGGTGCCGGCCCTGTTCATTTTGAACCAGACGGATTTCAATCCCTACCTGATGGTCTTTGGCTGTATCGCCGGCGGCGTTCTGGGCATCGCCTTTATCATCCCGCTTCGCAAGCAGATGATCGACTTCGAGCGTCTGACCTATCCCGGCGGTGTCGCGGTTGCGACCGTGCTCAAGAGCCCCGGCGCCGGTGTCCACAAGGCCATGCTGCTG
>CAYNQP010000674.1:0-2643 GCA_964399325.1 uncultured Pirellulales bacterium | reverse complement strand
ATTTCGCGTGGTACAGCGGCCTTGAATCCATTGAGGAACATGTTTATCTGAGAAACGCAGTAGGCGACATAAGCTCTAAGGACATCCCGGCTTCTTTGAGTCCTTGCCTTCTGCGGATGTCTCCATCGCTTGAAGAATGAAAGCTCGGCGTCAAGTCCAACGATGTGTCGCATACCGTAGCTGACAATCGACGTGGTCTTGATCTTCCCTTTGTCGTAGAAGTGAACCTCCAGCTTGCCGGTCAACGGACCTGACTCAGCGAGGCCTTGCACAACCGCCTTTGCAATTGCAATCGCTGAATCAGGGCATACGATTCGTTCTATCGCTTGCTTTAGATCCCCCTTGACGCGCTTCTGCTTGTCGTTAATCTCGAGGAAGAGTTGAGCCTCAAATCTCTGCTTCTTCAACTCAGATATCCCTGGCGGATAGAGAATCCCGGTCAGCAACAAGTGCTGCTTCTTGCGCATCGGCGCGATCTTCCTGTCCAAATCATCGTTGCCTTCGTGATAGGAATATAACCGGTGCTGTCCATCAATGATCCCTACCGAGTTGAATGCTCTCGGTATTCTGACTTTGACAGGGATGATTTTCGTAACGACGGTATTAGCGACGGGTCTGCCTTCTGTGTCTCTGATCTCGCAGTCGCTGGGCAGGGTAGCGATGATATTGTTGACGAAGACGCGGCGTTCTTCTACGAGATAACGGCGCATGCTCCTGATTTTGTTCTTTAGCAAAAGCCTCTGATACAAACAGTCGCTGTCGACCCAACTGTCGCTCCGCAATACGTAGGATCGCTCCAACAGCATTTCGGGGTCGACTAGGAACGAGACCAGTCTGTGCCCCGCAGGGAAACTGCTTGCAGTCTCAGGCAAAAGAAGTGCCTCGTAGGTTGTTGTCTCTGTCCCACTCTTGTGCGCGCCGATGTCGCTGAGGGACAGTCCAAGGAACTTCAGCAATTCAAATCGGGCTGACTTATGGATCGTTCGAGAAATGCTTAAGAAGTACTGCAAACATGGATAGTCCAGAAAACGGCAGGTATCTTGGTATCTCGATTTGTATGTTTTGTCTACGCCTTCCCAAGAACTATAGACGTAAAGCACGAGGTATTCTGTCCAGGAGTAGCCAGGGGGGCGTCGTGAGTGCGCACGAAATCGTGGGAACTGCGACCGGAGCGCTGTAAGGAATGCTTCCCTGTTGGCGTCAAGGTGCCGATAGTAGTCAACCTTCTTCCTGAGATGGTCGAGAATCTCACTCTGGCGCATCGACTGTGTATCCTCGACGCAGACCAAGACGTTCTCATAGACAAACAGACCATCGATCTCTCCTTCACGCCCAGCAACTGTTATCGGGTGGTTCCGCGTCGGAACGTGCTCGAAACCAGCGTTTATGAAAGCTGTCCGGATGTCGCTCTGGTGTCTCCTGACTACTTGTCGCCGTTCGCGCTCGGCAGGCGTAGGCCGACGTCTGCCGGTGCGTTTCTTTCTACCACCGCTTCTGCGCTGCGCCATAGTCTACCTCGAATCGTCAAATGCCTCCTCAGGGCGCTCGGGATTCACTCGTACGGAGACATTGCTGAAGATCGGCGGATATTTCTGAGACGCCGATTGCCTAATCTGCCCGTTGAGTATGCCATTGCATAGTGCGCGAACCGTGGTCCCGCGATCCCACATATAGAAACGCCCTTCGGTGTACTCCTTGAGCCTACTCGATGGTCTAAGGCCGAAGCTCGCCAAGCTTTGATGAGACACGCACTCCGCCGTCATGGCGAGGACATCCACGTCAAGTCCATACTTGGACAGCGGTGGACGCGCACAAATCTCACGCGCGCGTGCCAGAAACTGTCTGGGGACTCCTCCTCTCGGTGGGAAGACAAAGACGATCAGAAGTCGCTCTGGTTTCTTGAGCCGCAAGGCGAGAACAGCGCGGCACGACAGAGTCTTCCTTCGCTGGAGGTACAATCTGATGATCTCCTTGGGGTATTTCAGCATCCTCAAGGATCGAATCAGAACTCCGAATCTTTCGCGCATTCTCGCGTGTCCGTTGGTCTGCGACGTCCTCGCTCTGTAATCTTGGATCACCGCTGGAAGAACCTTTGAACGAAACATTGAACAGTAGTGGGGATTCAGATCGAGGCCGACATATCGGCGGCCCAAGGCACATGCGCTTGCGAGGACGCTCCCCGATCCGGCAAAAGGATCAAGGATCAGATCACCCTCATCAGAGGTAAGCCGCAACATCCGCTCTATCAAACCTGGCGGCAGTGGGCAGGCATGCTTCACGTAGTTGCCACTTACCCCCCAACTCCCTTGACGTGGTATGGGGAAAACCCAGTTTCTGGAGGGCGTCTTGCCTTCAGGGCTGTAGCGCTCCGGATAACGGACCCAATATGCTTTAACATCATCGACATCTCGCACGTTCGAGAGGTGGTACTTAAATCGTCGGGATTTCGAATAAAGGGCTACATATTCAAAGATATTCCGGAGTTTGCCTTGGTGCGACCACGGCAATGCCTTATCCTTCTGCCATATTATGATGTCCTGCAGAATCCATCCGATCTGCCTCAGGCGTTCAGAAATGTCGAATGGCAACAGTACTAGGCTCTGTCTGAAAACTCATTTGGTGGCCCATTTAAGGTACTGTTGA
>CAYNQP010000673.1:1578-2644 GCA_964399325.1 uncultured Pirellulales bacterium | reverse complement strand
GCTCGGTCAGGGCCGGCCGTCTGCGGATCACAGAGAAGGGGCGTGAATCACGTCATACGAGCGGCATCCTCTTCCTCAGCGACGTCAAGACGGGGCTACTCCGCCAACGGCCCGGCAGGTCGCGACAGACCCGCGAACGCCACGGGATCCTTCCTCGGCCGTGCCTGGCCATGTCGCCCCCCCTCGACAGCCCGCTCCAAGAGAGAAATCGTGTGACAATGTGCGAACCCGTCCCTGGCTCATCCCGTAAATGAAGTGACAGTTTCGGATGGGCTCCTGATCTTTTTTCTGGCCAGGCACTGAAAAATACTTGATAGGGGCCCGTGAGTGGTTACAATTTCAATGTGCATGGCTAACCTCCAGTGAGTTAGGTACGCCGAAAGGAGACGCGATATGGCAAGAAAAAAACTTGTCAAAGGAGTCTGGTCGAAGGATGACGTCAAGCAACTCCGACAGCTTTTCCCAAGCCGCGCGACAGCCGATGTCGCCTCGAGACTCGGCCGTCCCACTGAGGCCGTCAAGAAGAAAGCCTCAAGAATGGGACTGCGGAAATCCGGCCGGTACATGAAGTCCCTGGGAAGAACTTAGCCGAAGGACGCCCGCCGCGTCGGCCGTGCCGTCGCGTCTGGGAGTTGTCCCGACAGAGAGGAAGTGGGCCGCATGGCCGGGGCACTATGGCTGTGGTCGTGCGACGGATCTGTCACGAGGATCATCTGAGGCAGAGGCCGGTTATAGCACCCTTGGATATGTCTTAACCTCGTCTGCCAACCCTGCTGATGACTCGGACGTGTGGGGTCTGTCTACATCAGGTTTCTGCACCGCACCGGCACCTTCTGTGTCGGCGGACCTCGTCTTGTCCGGGGCTCGACTCGAAAGCACAGGTCAATCCCAGTCATCGTGCAGGGCGTGCCTGCCGAACCGCTCGACGATCGACTTCCAAGAAGGCCCTTCCGCCGAGCGGTGAAGGCCGCGTGCGGTTCATGTTTGTAGGTAGATTGGGCGAAAACCTGCGCCACGGCCGTCATTTCGACCGAAGGACTGCCACAGGCAGGCCGCAGTGGAGAGA
>CAYNQP010000673.1:0-1568 GCA_964399325.1 uncultured Pirellulales bacterium | reverse complement strand
CTACACGCACATGGCGCTCACTCGTCGCGGCCAGATTCCCCCGCGCGGGCTTTGCCCCTGGTCGAAATGACAACCTGAGACACGAAGACCTGCATCACCGCCCATCCCAACTGACCTACCTACAGACGTGAATCGCACCCGTGAGGGCCGAGCGAAAGTCATAATGCTTGACATCGGCCCCCATCCTGATTATCCTCCCGACGTTGATCTTGCCCAATTTGCTCGTGGCGGTCTTTTTGCTTTTTGGAGGCCTATTTGAGAGTTCTATCCGGTATCCAACCTTCGGGGCGGCTGCACATCGGCAACTACTTCGGCGCCATGCGGCAGCACTTGCAGTTGCAGGCCGAGCACGAGGGTTTCTATTTCATCGCCGACTACCATGCGCTGACCAGCAATCCTTCGCCCCAGGCGCTGGCCCAGCACAGTCTCGAAGTGGCGATGGACTACATGGCTTTGGGCCTTGATGCGGAGAGAACCGTGTTCTGGCGCCAATCGGATGTTCCCGAGGTGACGGAACTAACCTGGCTGCTCTCGTGCGTGACGCCGATGGGGCTGCTGCAGCGCTGCGTCAGCTATAAGGACAAGGTGGCCCAGGGGCTCAGCCCCAACCACGGTCTTTTTGCCTATCCCGTGCTGCAGGCGGCGGATATCCTGATCTACAAGTCGAACCTGGTGCCCGTCGGAGCCGATCAAAAGCAACACATCGAGGTCACTCGCGACATCGCGATGCGATTCAACAGCACGTATGGTGAGATCTTCGTCATTCCAGAGGAGCACATCATCGAATCGGTGGCCGTCGTCCCGGGCACGGACGGACGAAAGATGAGCAAGAGCTATGGCAATACGATCGAGATTTTCGAGCCTGAGAAGAGCGTCAAGAAGAAGATCATGAAAATCGTCACCGACTCGACCCCCGTGGAAGGGCCCAAGGACCCCGAGAAGTGCAACATCTTCGCCCTTCTGAAGCTGGTCGCCTCGCCGGAAGAGCTGGCCGAGTGGGACGGTCGATATCGTCGCGGCGGCATGGGCTACGGCGAAGCCAAGAAACGTCTGGCCGAGTTGACCATCGACTATTTCCGGCCGTACCGCGAAAAACGGGCGGAACTCGAAAGCGATGTGGACGCCGTGAAGCAGTTACTCAAGAAAGGCGCCGAGCGGGCAAGAGCCATCGCCACCGTGACCCTGGCAGAAGCCCGAAAGGCCGTAGGATTGGGAGGCTGAGCATGGACGACAAACTCGTGACCGTCGCGCGGTTCGACAGCTACCTGGAGGCCGAGCTGGCCAAGCAGAAACTGGGTGACTACGGGATCAAGGCCGTCGTCATGGGCGAGAACGTCGGGAATACCTACGCCGGAGCACCCGCGGTGCAGGATATCGAATTGCAGACCCTCGAAAGCCGGGCGAAAGAGGCCCTGGATATCCTGGAAGACCGGGAACCGCAGGAGTAGCCATTGGCTGATTATCGCGTCAACCTCGACATCTTCGCCGGCCCGCTGGACTTGCTGTTGTATCTGGTCCGCAAGGAAGAGGTGGACATTTACGACATCCCCATAGCGAAAATCACCGAC
>CAYNQP010000672.1:0-2653 GCA_964399325.1 uncultured Pirellulales bacterium | reverse complement strand
TCTCTCACTGCTATGCGATGGGAAACGTGTCTGGGGGTGGGTTGGTGGGCGACAACTTCGGTATCATTACCCGCTGCTATGCCAGCAACTCCGGCGACACCCCTCTTGTGAGCAACAGATACTACGGCACAGTTGTCAACAGCTTCTTCTTGTCTGGCGCGGGCACCGTCATCGATTGCAGATTCGGCGTTCCGCTGTCGGATGCCCAGATGCGGTGTCAGGAAAGCTTTGTAGGCTGGGACTTCTGGCCGGACGCGGTCGATGGACCTGACAATGCCTGGGTGATGGCAGAAGATGGCGGCTATCCGATCCTGAAGGTCCTGGAGGCCCCCTCCTTCGTCGGCAGCGGCACAGCGGACGCCCCCTACCTGATCGAGTCCAACGACCAGTTCTTCGCCATCCTCCGCGATCCCCAGGCTCACTACAGACTCGTAGCCGATCTGGATCTGCAGGGCCGCACCTTCTCGACAGCGATCATCCCGGTATTCTGGGGCTCCTTCGACGGGGCTGGTCACAGCATTTCCCACTTCAGCTTTGAAGGCGATGACGACTTGGGGCTATTCGGCATCCTGTACCCCGCAGCAACGGTGGTGGATCTGAGCCTGTCGCGCGTGCATGTCCTGCTCGTTGCGCCGGGGCAGGAGTATTCCAGTTCCAAACGGATAGGCGCTTTGGCGGCACGCAATCGCGGAGAGGTGACGGATTGTTCCGTGACCGTCGATATCACCAGCCTGGTGAATGGCGTCAGGTATGCTGGCGGATTGCTCGGCGCCAATGAAGGGGGGCGAGTTTCACGGTGTGCTGCTCGCTGTTCGTCGGTATTGCCCTTCTATGGCAAAGGTACCGGCTCAGACTATTGCGGAGGACTTGTCGGGTACAACAGCGGGACGATAGTCGAGTGCCATGCCTCGAGCTACACAAACAACCGCATCAATGGCTATGGCGCTCTTGTTGGTCACAATGACGGCAGTATTGCAGATTGCCATGCAGACGGTCATCTCGGCGGGAGGGAAACGGGAGGGCTGGTCGGACGCAACTATGGGAGTATCACCAACTGCTATACGGCGGCAGTCGTGACGACCTACTCGGACAGCACCGGCGGTCTGGTAGGGATCAATCGGGACGGCAGCATTGCGGATTCATATTTCTTGTCTGAAGCCGACGGCGGCGGGCCGGACAACGGTCTCGGCGTGGTCTTATCCGATGCCCAGATGAAACAGCAAGCGAGCTTCGTCGGCTGGGACTTCGAGAACGTTTGGACGATCTGCGAGGGCACGGACTATCCGAGACTGAGGTGGGAGAGCATTGAATGCGCTAATTAGGCACGAAGTCTGGTCCTGAGGTTGTAGGCGTGGCGTGACCTGCCCTGGATGGGCTCAATCGTTCAGGGTCCTGATGTAGATATCCTTGAAGTGTATGCGCAGCTCATCGTTGGCATGGAGTTGCAGGGCGATCTGCCCATCGACTCCCACCTTGTGCCGGCGATGCGTTTCATCATCGAGCACGCCGGAGGCGTCGAAGTCAGTGACGCGCCGGTTGTTGATGAAGGTCTCGATCCTCATGCCGTTGCACACCAGATCCAGCGAGTTCCAGGCCGTTGCATCTGCATCCGCATAGACCAGAGTGGTTCGATGCGCCGCTCCGGGCGCTTTCTCGGGGATGATTGTGGCATTCTCCAGGTCGGGGTGAATCCAGCGATTGACGCCGGCCGTTTCGTCGTAGATCAAGCCGGCGCGGAGCGGCGTAGGCGGGTGAATATCCACCTGGGGCCCGTTCAACCAGCCGCCGAAACGAGCGTCAGCGGAGGTGTCGTAACGGCTTCGGAACTGCACGCCGCTATTTCCCTTGGAAGAGCGAAACACCTGAAACTTGAGGTGCAACTCGAAATCGCCGTAGTCCCCTGCGGCCATCAGCCAGACATATTGGTGGTCCCGCTTCCCGACGGAATCGCCACGATGGCGCCGTCCTTCACCGTCCAGAAGACCTTGTCGCGGTCGGCCGGCAGACAAGCGACCGTCCACCCGGACAAATCCGCCCCATTGAACAACGCGTGCCACCCCTCTTTCTCGGAGTGATTCGAATCCATCGCGCGCAGCGAAGTCTTGTCCTTCGTGGGAAAATCGTCCGGCACCGCCTCGGGGACTTCACGGCCGGCGAGCCATTGCAGGGCGCGGATCATAGTGGTCTGCACGCCGGCACAGCGGATGCTCTCCGGGAATCTCTCGTCCGGCCAGACGTGTCCGAAGGTCGAATTGTAAACGCGCCCCTTGCCAAAGCGTATCACCCACTCGATAGGCCAGTTCTTTCCTGTCTGCTCGTCGTACGTATAAGACAAGACCTCCATGTTCTCGGCGGGCCCCCTGGCGTACGTGTACACCTCGATATCCGGCGTCCTCCAGAGCTTCGGGTATCCCTGGTTGATCGGATGATCGTTGAGGATGTGGATGACGACCTCGCGACGGGCGCCGTGGCTCGTGGACCTTCCTTCTCCGGGCGGGATTCTCACCACTTGTCCGGCTTCATCGATCTCCAGCGCATATCCTTGATCGGCCTTTCGCCAGCCCAGACCAATCATCTCGTTGTAGGCCTTCCAGTTGGGAAAGGCATTGTTGGCGGAATGAAAGATGAAGACACCGCCTCCATCGCGCACGTA
>CAYNQP010000671.1:0-2657 GCA_964399325.1 uncultured Pirellulales bacterium | reverse complement strand
AGAAGCTCATCACGCAGGCCGAGTTCCGGGCCATCAAGAAGGGGCTGGTCGAGATCAGCGAGGAGATCGAGGCAGGGCGGTTCAAGTTCGACAAGGCCAGCGAAGATATCCACATGGCCATCGAAGCGGCCCTTATCAAGAAGACCGGCGCGCCGGGCGAGAAGCTGCACACGGGTCGAAGCCGCAACGACCAGGTGGCCGCGGACATCCGCTTATGGCTGCGCGACGAAGTTGAGACTTTGCAGAGCAAAATCGGTCTGCTCCAGAAGGCGCTGGTGACGCTGGCCGGGAAACACACCGAGGATCTGATGCCTGCCTACACCCACTTGCAGCGGGCCCAACCCATTGTGATCGGGGCGTATCTGTTGAGCTTTGCCGAGCAGCTTGAGCGGGACTTTCGTCGTTTGGGCAACTGCCGACAGCTCCTGAATGTCTCGCCGTTGGGCAGTGGGGCGATTGCCGGCTCTACGCTGCCCATCGACAGGGAGAGCACGGCCAGGCAATTGGGATTTGCCGATGTCGCCTATAGTACCATCGACGCTATAAGCGACCGGGATTTCTGCGCCGAATTCATATTTGATTGCTCCCTGATCGGTGCTCATCTGTCTCGTCTGGCCGAGGATTGGATTCTCTTCTCCTCGAGTGAGTTCAGTTTCATTCGCATCGACGATGCGTTCTGCACCTCATCGAGCATGATGCCGCAGAAGCGCAATCCGGATGTGCTGGAGTTGATGCGGGCCAAGACCGGTTCCCTCTACGGTGCCTTGATCGCCATGCTAACCATCCTCAAGGGCCAGCCGTCGGGCTACAACCGCGACCTGCAGGAGGACAAGATTCACCTGTTCTCGGCGGCCGACACGACTCGCGCCTCACTCGATATGGCCGAGGCCGTGGTCTCTCACGCGGCGTTCAAAACCAAGGAGATTGCTGCGAGCCTGAGTAAAGGTTTTCTGGATGCGACAGCGCTGGCGGAATATCTGGTGCGCAAAGGTATTCCCTTCCGCAAGGCCCACGGCATCGTAGGGGTTCTGGTGGCGCTGTGCGAAAAGAACGAACAAGAACTGTCGCAGGTGTCCCTGGAGGTGTTCAAGGAACATTCACCTGCCGTTGATGGCGACGTCTATGAGTACCTCGGCGCCGCCAACGTCACCAGGCACTATGTCTCGGCAGGGGCCGCGGGCCCGCAGCAGACCCAGCAGCGAATCGCTTACTGGAAGAAGCATCTGGCGCAGCGATGAATCCACGGGAAGACGAAATCACGGCCTGGTTCAGACAGCAGAGCCATGTCAAGGCGGCGGATTTCCCCATAGGGATCGGCGACGATATGGCGGAGGTCCGGATCGAGGGAACCAGCGTGCTCATCACGACCGACATGCTGCTCGACGGCGCCCACTTTGACCTCAAGACGGCCACGCTGGAGCAGGTCGGTTACAAGGCCATGGCCGTGAGCCTCAGCGATTGTGCGGCGATGGCCACGGTGCCGGTGGCCGCGGTGGTGGCCGTCGCACTGCCGCCGGGATTCGGGACGAGGCAACTCAAGGAGTTGCACGCAGGCATCACGCTGGCCGCGGACAAGTATGGTTGTCCTCTTATCGGCGGCGACATCACGTCGTGGAGGACCGATCACCCCTTTGCCGTGAATGTGACCATGTTGAGCAAGCGTGCCAAGAATGCTCCCGTACGTCGAGACGGCGCGAAAGTGGGCGACGCCATCTGTGTCACCGGTTCGCTGGGAGGCTCGCTGCGCCGAAGGCATCTTGAATTCGAGCCGCGTGTCGGCGAAGCCCTGACGATAGCGCAGACTGTCACCGTGAACGCCATGATGGACATCAGCGATGGGCTTAGCACCGACCTCCATCGCATTTGCACACAGAGTGGTGTCGGCGCGGTCGTGGAGGCCGCGTCCGTCCCCATTTCCGAGGACGCGAGGTTTCAGGACGATCCACTCAAGGCCGCGTTGCACGATGGCGAGGACTTCGAACTGTTGTTCACGCTCACGCCTAATCAGTGCGACAAGCTTCTGGACGCGTGGCACGACCGCGTCCCCATAGTGCGCGTGGGGAGCGTCACGGAAGCGAAGGGCATGTGGCTCCGCATGCCCGACGAGCAAGTCGTTTCGCTTCTTCCTGGAGGCTACGATCACCTGAGTGAGTGAGTCCGTGTCTATGGAAAGGACAATAACATCCCATTCGCCGCACGAGACGATTGAGTTGGGGGCCAGGATCGGCCGGCAGCTCCAGGGAGGGGAGGTCGTTGCTATTGTCGGCCCTTTGGGAAGTGGAAAGACCCATCTGATCAAAGGTATCGCGACCGGTGCAGGCGCCAAAGACAGCAAGGCCGTTAACAGCCCCACCTTCGTCATCATCAATCAATACGCCGGCCGGCTCGACATCTATCATATCGACGCCTATCGCATTGGCTCCATCGCCGAGTTCGAGATGCTCGGATTCGACGATCTCTGCTATCCGGAATCTGTCGTCCTGATCGAATGGGCGGACAAGGTCGAGGCCGTCGTTCGTGACATAGACCCTATCCGCATCGATCTGAGTCACACCAGCAAAAACGTCCGCACGATTCACATTTGTGACGCACCGACCTATGTGAACGTCCCGTAATTCCTGCCTCGCGGCAGCCCAATTCGTGCTGCCGAAACCTCG
>CAYNQP010000670.1:0-2664 GCA_964399325.1 uncultured Pirellulales bacterium | reverse complement strand
AGCTGCCAGCCGAAGCGTTCGAAGAGCCAGTTCTCAATGCGGTTGATGTTCGCGAGAAACCACAATCCGCCCAAGGTCCCCCCGCACGCGCCCAGAAGCCCCACGGCAAACGCAAATCCGGAGAAGAGGGCCATGATGCTCGTGTTCGAGGCGCCCACACTCTTGAGCACGCCGATGTCCCGCGTCTTGTGACTGACGATCATATAGAAGACAACGAAGACGATGAAAACCGTCGTCATGCCGACGAAACCGAACATGACGCTCAACAATGCCTCCTCCTTCTCCATCGGCGCAATGAAAGCCCGGCGGTATTCCTTCCAGCTCTCGATCGTAACCGTGTCCAGGAGGTAGGCGTCCCGCGCCTCTTGCTTGCCCTCCTTGAATCGGTTCCACAACTCTCTGACGCGGTCGCAGTCCTGACGAAGGCTCGCGCCGGCGCGGAACCTGATGTGAATGGCCGTGACCCTCTTCAACTCGCCGTCCATGCACAGCGTCTGCGCCTGCTCCAAAGGAACATAGACGAGCGAGCCATCGACGCGCGCGATTCCCGTGTGAGAGTGATCGCTGTAGAAGAAACGCTGGGTACTGACCACGCTCGTGCCGGCGCGCGCCGGCGCCCCTCGGGTATTGAGCGGAAAGCACGTCAAGGAGAACGCTCTCTTGGCCGGTTGGGCGTCGTATATGTACTGGCTCTCCGCGTTGCGCCACAGGGCCAGGTCAATACCAAGAACGCAGCCCAGAGCGTTCGGATCGTAGCTAGGCCGAAAGACGTTGCCGGGATCGTCGGCGCGGTAACCCAGGGTCTGCGCGAAATTCGTGGCTCGACTGTGCCGGACGGGGTCGATACCCATGATCTCCACGTACCGGGGCCGGTCCACCGCCTCCGGTCTCAGCACCGCGTAGTTCTTGACGACGGGCGAGACGGCCTCGACGAAGTCGGACCGCTCGAGGACGTCCACGAATTCCTCGTAGTAGGCGAAACCGACGAGCGATTTTGTCCCGACGACGCAGTCCCCCACAAATTCATGGTTCTTCTGTTTGAACCCGCCCACCAAACCGCTCATCACCGTCATGACCACGACGACGATGAAGACGCACAGCGCCACCGCCAGCACGGCGAAATGCGTGATGCGCCTTTTGATCAAATACCGGATTATGAGCTTCAGCTTATACATGGGTCGTCGCGCGCGGCCGCGTCAGCGTGGCTCGCTATTCATATCTCAGGACCTCGACGGGTCTCGTCAGTGCCGCGACCACGGCCGGGATCAGCGCGCCGACCGCCGCGGCCGCAATGGCCAACCCCACGATGGGCAAGGCGGAAGCCCAGTCCACCTCGTTCGGGATCTTGGTGAACATGTAGACGCTGCTGCTCCACAGCTTGAGTCCGAAAACAACGCGGATCCAATCCTCAATAGCATTGATGTTTTTCGTGATCACGTACCCGAGCCCCGTGCCGACACCGGCCCCGGCGACCCCGACCGTGACACCGAAGCTCAGGAAGATCCAGGCGACCGAAACGCTGGCCGCACCACAGCTCTTGATGATGGCGATGTCTCGTTGCTTGAGCTTCACAATCATGTAGAAAATGCAGAAGACCAGCACAACGATGCTGAAGCTGATCACGCCAAAAATCAAGAGCAGAACCCTCATCTGCTTGCGGAACTCGCCAATGTACTGGCTCTGCATCTCGAGCGCCGTGGCAATCTCGGTGGCCGCGATCGCATACGGGCCCCAGTTAAGCTTCTCCGTCGCAAAGACCCGCCACAGACCGCGTATCTGAGCGACCGCCAGTTCCGGATCGACTCCCGGCTTCAGCCTGACACTGACGGTGCCGGCCAGAGGATCGTTGGCGTCCGGGTAGAGGGTCTCTTGAAGGGCGCGGATGGGCACGTAGACAAACGTACTGTCCAGGTCATAGACGCCCGTGAAGACCACGTCGGCGATGTAGAAAGGCATCAGCCTTCGCTTGGGAAGCTCCTGCGAGCCGGCGGTCGGCGACAGCGTTCCGGTGGTAATGACCGCAAGCCGGCCTACTTCCTCGTTGAGAACGCCCAGCTTATCGTATTCATCGGTGTTCTCATCAGGCTCGGCCACGACCCCGATTCCGACATATCCCCCTGCCTTGTCCGGCTGGCCCGGGACCGCCCAGGACGGCTCACCCGGCAGCTCTTTCTGACGAACGAGCGCCTCTTTGAAGGGGGAGACTCTGGCCCGGCTGGCCGGGTCGATGCCCCAGATGCTCACGGGCCGGACGTTTCCTTTACCCACGTTCAGCAGCCCTTCGCTCGACAGCGTGGGGGTGGCGGCGGCGACGAAGCCGGTCTGTTCCAGCCGCTCGATGAGCAGAGGGTACTTCTGAAAGGGATAACCCGGCGGGGCGGCCAAGACCACGTCTCCGAGCAGTTCAACGGCGCTGCGCTCAAAGGCATTGATGAATCCGGTGAAGAGACTGGCGACCACGATCAGCATGCATACCGACAGCGCGACAGCCGCAACGATCAAGAAGATGATCCGCCGCTTGCGAAGGTACTTCAGCCATAGGAAAAGTTTCAGCATCAGATATCGAGCGTGACGTCATCGACGGCCCGGTCTTGCTCGCGCCGCGACACTGTGGTTAAGAGCGCCTCATTGGCGCCCGGCTACTCGACGTCCGCCGCGACGGGC
>CAYNQP010000669.1:0-2665 GCA_964399325.1 uncultured Pirellulales bacterium | reverse complement strand
GTCGTCGAGCTTGTTGGTGGCGACGACCTCGAAGGTGTCCGCGTTCTTGAGCACCACGGTAACGCCATTTCGACCGGGACAGTAGACGTGGTCGCCGGCCCCCATGGGCGAGGCGTAGACCTGGTCGAGTCCCTCAAGCGTTTGCTCTGTGAACAGGGCTTTGCCTGTCTGAGCTTCGTAGCACGAAATGGTCGGCTTGAGGACCGAATAGACGTAGATTCTGTTGCTATAGAGCAGGGGAGAAGAGACGTACGGTGTTGCCCTATTGACCTGCCAGCTAATGGCGTCGGAACCGCTCAGATCGCCTGTCTTGCCGAGTTCGATGGCCTGCAGGGCGTTTCCGCTATAGCCGCTGGTACAGAACACCTTGCCAAAACCAACGACCGGCGATGGGATCACATTTCGCGTTTGTCCGCTGCACTGCCAGATGATGTCACCGGTTTCGACGTCGTAACTGCGAATAAAATTGCTGGCGCTAACGATAACCTGCATTTTGCCGCCCACCTCGACGGTCAGCGGAGTGGCCCAGGAGGTACGTTCATCCCGATCCTTACGCCATAGCAGGTCGCCGGACTCCTTGTCGAAAGCGAAGATGGCCGACTGTTCCTCATGGTCACATACGGCGATGACGGCGTCTCCAGCCAGGGCGACCGAACTGCCCTCGCCGAAGCTCATTAAGGTCTTCATCTTGACCAAGTCTCTACCTCATCAGAGGTTGCCGTCCATGTCGAGGCAGTACATCCCCCGCGCGCCGAAGCCGGCCCAAACGTACTTGCCGTCGGTGACTGGGGAATACGAAGGGAAGCCGTGACTCGGATGCGGTCGTCGGTCCGGCATGTGGGTGTTTGATGGGGGCTCAATGTGATGGTGGATGACGCAGGTCGTCTCGCATAGGCCCACTCCGACCATCCGTGACACTCCGTGAGCATTTGCCGTCTGTGCAGGTCAGATTACGGCTGTCTTCCAGGGCAGATCTTGGGTCCCGGTTAGGTAGCGTCCGAGGTGCTTGCCGGGTTCGCGGCTACCGGTTCGGTTGCCGGCGCATCACGCTCCGCCTGGAGTTTGTGGTAGTCCACCGCCTGTCGGAGGACGGATTTGAACTCCTCTTCCATCTTCCAAGGCTTGGTGATGAACCTGAAGATCTCACCCTGGTTGATGGCGGTCAAGAGCGTCGTTACTTGCGTATAGCCGGACAGAACGATTCTCACGATGTGGGGGTATTTCTCCTTCACGATCCTGAGAAGGTCCAGCCCGGACATCTCGGGCATACGCATATCCGTCACGATGATGTGAACCTCGTTCTCTTCGAGAAGCTTGAGCGCGTCCTTGCCGCTCTCGGCAAAGAGCAGATGGTAGGGTTCATCCAACAGGCCCCTCTCGATAGACCGCAGGAGTCTGACCTCGTCGTCGACAAATAGTATGGTCCAGTTTTCATTCATCAGTCGCCACTCCAATCAGCACTTTCTCCGGGCTCTCCTGGGCAACCTTCACGGGCGCCAGGGGGAGCTTGATGGTGAACTTCGTCCCGTGGCCTTCCTTGCTCTCCACGGAGAGTTGGCCCTTGTGCTTGCTCACAATAATGTCATATGAGACACTCAATCCCAAGCCGGTGCCTTTGCCGGCCGGTTTCGTTGTGAAGAAGGGATCGAACACCTTGCGAAGCTTGTCGGTCGGGATTCCCGGGCCGTCATCCTCGATTTCACAGACGACATACGCGTCGGCGTCGTAAGTCTTGATTGTGATGTGTCCCGTGCTCTGCCGTTCTTGAGATTCGATGGCCTGAGCCGCATTGACGAGGATGTTCAGGAACACCTGATTGATCTGGCCGGGGTTGCAGAACACCTCGCGTGTGTCACCGAATTCGGTCTTGACCTCCGCCCGATACTTGATCTCATTGCGTGCCACTGTGAGCGTGGCCGTAAGGCCCTCATTGATGCTGTATCGGGCGAGGTCGCCCGCCTGGTCGACCCGCGAGAAGTCCCTCAGGTTCTGGATGATCTTTGTGACGCGGTCCAAACCTTCCTTCGAGTCTTCGAAGAGCCCTTCGAGGTCCTTGAGAATGAAATCGAAACGCATCTTCTCCTTGAGTTCCTTGATCCTCCCCAGCGTCCGCAGGCGGTGGTCCTTGTCTGAGGACTCGACTCTCTGGGCCAACTGGTCGTAATTATCCAGAAGCGTAAGGATCTTCTTCATGTAGCTCTCAAGCGTTTCGAAATTGCAGGCGACAAACCCGACGGGCGTATTCATTTCGTGTGCGACACCGGCGGCCAACTGGCCGATCGAGGCAAGCTTCTCACTCTGGACGAGCTGTGACTGGATTTGTTGCAGTTCGTGGTCGGCGGCTTCCCTGCGTGTGTACTCGTTGAAGGTTTCCGCGATCTTGCGGTCGGTGATGTCGTTGGCAATCTCAATCACCGCCATTGGGTTGTCGTCTTTGTCTCGCAGCGCCACATTGGCAGTGCAGTGGAAGTATCTTCGCATTCCCTCGATGTCAACCAGATGGACGTCACGACGGTGCGGTTTGCCGTCCTGCAGGGCCTCCATGGCTATGCAGGGGCTGGGCTCGCACGGCGTATCCTTGCCGTGGTAGACTTGGTAGCATTTCTTCCCTGAAACATCATTGCCGAACAGGTGCTTGGTTGCCTCATTGCTCCATAGGATGTTC
>CAYNQP010000668.1:0-2668 GCA_964399325.1 uncultured Pirellulales bacterium | reverse complement strand
TCTCAAGGATTTATCGGTTCACGCGCCGGCCCGCTTAAGTCTTTTGCCGGACCCAGGGCCGAATATCGCAACGAAATCGAGCGCCGTCGCGACGCGACGCAGAAGCCTTCCTCCCGGAAGGCGACGCGTGCCCCATAATCGTCGGAGTATCAGGACAGCGAGCGAGCAGGACGGTGAGTCGTCAGTGGTGCTGCCGACGCCCTGCTGTCGCGAATTCTCGCGGTCTCAGCACTGAAATCGCCGTTTCCTGACCGCGCGGCCGGCCACCACACGAGCGATGGAATCAAACCACAGGGAATGCCGAGAAGACGTAAGCGGGTCTAAGCGTGGAACCGTATAGGCGTAGATGCGTTCAAACCCCCACTCCGGCCATCGGCCGGACAACGCTTTCACGCTCCCACGCATGATCGTCCTCACGCACGACACAACCCGCACGACGAACCATCATCAATCGCAGATCATCAATAATCAATCCAGAGCGTTTCCCCGTGCCCGAGCCACAGCGGTGTGGCACAGTAATCTCTGGAGAGACAGCCCTGATGGAGCTTCAACAAATGGCTTGGAGCCCTACGCGGGCCGGATAGATGTGGCGAAGTCGAAATGAGCGGGCCGGTCGCGGAGGTCGGAGGCCGAGGGAGAAATGAGACAGACAAAGGCAGACACCAAGTGCCTGTCCCCCGTTTCCCTCTCCAGCGACCTCCACGATTGCCTCTGCGAGTCAGTTCTGTTTGGCGACGCGATTGACTGGCTCGATGATCGCCTTCTTATTGCCCAGTGGCGGATGCCTTCAACTCGTAGCAGAGCAGCACGTCCTGATCCCGCAGATACAGACGCCCGCCGGCCACGACCGGATGGGGCCAACTGTTGTAGTCGCTGCGGTCGGGCTGATCGAACCGGCCCTTTTCCCTGTAGCCGGCAGGTGTGGCCTCCACCAGAGCCACAGGGCCCTTCTCGCTCCGTACGATCAGATGGCCGTCGGCGTAGCCAAGCGACGCCTTGCCCACGCTCGTGTCTTGCCAGACGATCTGGCCCGTCTTGAACTCGACACACGTCAGTCGGCCGCCACTATCGACCGAGACGTAGACGTGATCTCCCACCAGGATGGAGCCCCCGTGCTGATTGGCGAGCCTGCGGTTGTCGTAGATCTGCTCGGCTTTGAATGCCCCCCCATCGGCGGTGATGCGAAAGCCGTGGCAACCCGCGTTGTACCCGGACGAGATGAAGACGATACCATCTCGGTAGATGGCGGTAGGAATGACATTTCGCTGCTTGCGCGCGGCCTGCCACAACACCGTGCCGTCCGTCGCACGGACTCCAAACACGCGGGCGTCCGTCACGGCAATGTATTGGCGCACGCCGCCGATCTCCGCAGCGATAACCGAGGAGTAGCTGGCATCATCCATCACGCCCGCCGTCTGCCAGAGCAGCGCGCCGGTTTCTTTGTTGAGAGCGACCATGGCGCCCTGGGGCCCGCCGGGAAGACAGATGACTCGGTCTCCATCCAGAAGCGGCGATGCGGAGAAGTTCCAGCGCGGTACGGCCGTCGCTCCGAAGTCGTCCTGATAGCTCTTGCGCCACAGCTCTGCCCCCGTGGCAATGTCGGCGCAAAGCAACTCCCCATATTGCGCCAGGGTAATGACTCGTGCGCCGTCGGTTGCCGGCGTGCATCGCGGACCGGGACGTTGCTTGTCGTTGCCTCCGGCCTTTCCGACCTTGGTCGACCACAGCGGCGTGCCATCGACTCGGCTCACTGCCACCAGGTAGCTACCGTCCTCCTTGTCGCCCATGGTGAAGACCCTGTCGGCCCAAAGCGAGACCCCGGAGAAACCACTGCCCAGTCCGGTGGCCTTCCATACGAGCTTGAGCCCGCCCTGCGGCCATTGCTTCAGAAGACCGCTCTCGGTGGAAATCGCGTCGCGATCGGGGCCGCGCCACTGATTCCATTCTGCCGCCTGTGCGCTGGTCACAACCGCCGCGGACAACACGAAAACGCTTATCCACGTCACTCTGTTCGTGAATGTCTTTTTCATTCCGTCCTTCCATTCCATATTTCACCCCAATTTGCTGACCGATCTCGTTGATGCCGAGATCCCCCATTTGCCTTCATCAGCGAAGGTCCTGCACGCTATTGGCCTCGTGATACCCATCGCGGTATCCGATTGCAACAGTCCTGTAGCGTGTACACCGCACACCATCACTCTGTTACGATGAGGATTAACGGCGTTTTCTCTTGTGTTTGCGCCATGTTCGCTCTTCAATAGGGCACTGGTTAGGAAGCCCCGAGGCGCATGTGTCCTCTGAGACAGAGAGCAAAGGAGCGGTGTGCCATGCACACTCTGCGAGGCTTCGGACTGACAACATCCTTGTTCCAGCAGCGCCGTGGCCCGCAGCCAACGCTGCACCGCGTCCGTGCGTGAACCGTGTGTCACCATACGAGAGCCTATCGGCAAGAACAAGATGTTTCGATTCAATTGTCCTGTGCCGGTCCACGTCTTGCACACTCACAACAGCCCATGTCACGATTCTGTTTGACGTCTCGCAGAAGCGGTGGTAGAGTTCCGCCATGATGCAACTGGCGATATGATAGTCTCAGGAGGGCCTTACCACGTGGCGCAGCGGAGCAATTGGCGCCGAGAGGCATCCTTCGGTAATGTCCATGGCCATGGGC
>CAYNQP010000667.1:0-2673 GCA_964399325.1 uncultured Pirellulales bacterium | reverse complement strand
CGGTGATAAAGATGGTGGAGGCGCCGCTGGAAGCCACGTCCCGGATGGTCATGTGTCGGGACAGTTCCAAGACGTACCGCTCAAAGGCTCGGGTGTAGCTGCGTCGCGGGTCAGCGAAGTCTATATGCACTTGGCGAACCTCGCCACAGTCGCCACAGTCGACACGCGGCACATCCCACTCGACCTGAACCGGTCCAGCACCAATGGGAAGACTTCGAAAGCAACGCGATTGAAAGCCCCGCCGTACGATACGCCGGGATTCGCAGACCGGACAGCGAAAATCCTCCCGTCCCTGACGAATGCTGAATGTCACCTTGCCGCCCTGATATGCGGTTTTCACATAGCGGTAGCCGCGAATCCCAAACCCATGATACAATAAGCTCGTGGACATACTTGACTCCTATCCTTAAGTCCTTGAAAAACCTTTGGATAAGTCGGCATGTCCACGTCTTTCAACTCAGAAGTACGCAAAAACCGGATGAGCCAAGATTCACTCTACAGTCGTGGCATGACATGGCATGTGGCATCAGCAACCGAAAGCATGTCACTGCTGTCTCAAGCTGACAGAAGATCGCCGCCGCATCTCCCCAGGCCGACCGCGTACGCCACGTAGATCGTGGCTGGTTTGGGCTATCCCATCATCCGTCACCGCAAGAACGGTCAGCCTCCGCCGTACGGCTCACGACCATAGAGACCGCCTCCCCGGCCATCCCCCATCCCGCGGTCCCTGTTCATCTTGAAAGTCCGGAACTCCTGGTGCTCCCTATTTCGCTCACCGGCGATCTGCTGATAAGCCTGCTGCAAGTCCACCGGCCAGTTTCTCTGGCTAACGGGCATGTGTTCGATACTCACGCCATCCCTCGTGTAGAGCATGTCATGGTACGGTCGAAGCTGCAGGTTGGGCGGGCTGCCTAAGTCACTCGTTTCGACGAGATCGATCAGCATCGTTTCGGTGCCATAGTCAACCATCGCCGGGGTCGTCGGGTCTTCCAGCTCCCGTATCTGATACTCCATTGCTCGCAGATCGAGCGAAGCGACACCGCGGCCGGTCGTACCGGTGATACGATCGTTCAGTCTCGACGTCTTCTTGTCCTCGTCCTTCTTCTTCGGTGGCTCCATTTCTCGGCCAATCACCTCACCCGGCCGAACCTGGAAGTCTTGGGTATACCAGTAGCCCAATGCGTAGCGAGCCACCTCCACGGTCGCCGCTTTGGCTCGATCCTGAACGTTCTTCGCGAAGAAGTAGAGCCGTTTCGGGATCGTGACCTCCGGCGTCACATCGGAGAACGCACTCCACAAGATCACCTGATCCTCCTTGTCCATATCGCGCTCGATCAGTTCATTGGTTCCCGCCACCGGATTGAACACGCCCAGACGGATGCGGTATCGATACGTCTTGCCAGACTCGGCTGTGTCATCAAATGCCCAGAACAGCAAGGGTTCTTTCAGCTTCGAGAGGTCGGTGGTGTAGTTGATCTGGGCCTCATAGAAATCGAGATAAGCCTCATCGGTTGAGGCAGCCGCTCTCGTCGGGTCTTCACCTCGCCCATAGGCGCCGCTGGTGCCATAGGCCCCTCCGTCAGCCGTTGCGCCACGTCTCGAGGTGCGCGTCCTTCCGCCAGCCACGGTGTCGTTCGCGGAGTCTATCCGTCCCCTGGTGCGCGTGCTGCGGTCGCCGCGGCTTGCGCCGCCACCGTACACACCAGCGTCGCCACCGGCCGTGCCACGTCGGGAAGTTCCACCGGCCATCCTATTGTCGCGGCCGCCCCCACGGGCATCATCGCGTCGCCCTCCCGTGGTCGTGGTGGTATTCTCCCGCTGGTTCTGCCGCTCCTCGCGTTCTTGACGCTTCAGTTCCATCTCCACTTTTCTCTGAAGCGCCTTGAACTTGTCATAGAAACTCGGCGGGAACCAGTCTTCCTCGGCAGAAGCGATCTGGTAGGCCTCGGGCTGCAGCAGCGCCATCGTGATGCGTTTGCTGTTGAACTGCATCAGTCGCACCTTAACACCGCCCGGCGGCAGATCCTGGACTCTTTCAATGGGGGTGAACAGTTCCCTGTTTTGCTCTACGCGGCTGCGCGGCACCGCTACCCAATCGTCGCTCCAGGTTCTATCGTCCAGCCGCACTTGCCTCTGCAATTCTACGGCAGCAAACTTGGGGACGGCCAAACAAGGGTCGCGCCACTCCCGCTTCTCCACCTCGGTCCCGGCAAAGTAGGCCTGGAACAGGTGATACAACTCGGCAGCATCGAATTTCGCCTCCACCGTCACCAGATCGATATCGTTGGGCTCGCTATCCACTTTGTCGTAGCCAACCTGGCTCGTTACCGCATCGACCGGCACGTAGGCCACCGCCCGGATATGGTTGATCGCCACCTGGGTGACTGGGCCAATAGGAGGCAAAGCGTATCTGCGACCATTGCCGAATGAAATCTCTTTGACTACGACAACGTCTGTATCCATGAATGCCAGCGGATCTTTGAACAGACTCCGAAAGCTCTGCGGCGCAGGGCGTTCGGTGAAGACCTCCGCCACAACCGGATTGTCAGGTTTGATCGGGCCTGCGATCAACGAGGTATAGGGTCTCGGCGTCGTCGTCCTGACGTTGGCAAGCGCCCCTCTGAGCTCGTCTGCCTTCCGGTCGACATATTCGTCAATCTGGCCCGGACTGAG
>CAYNQP010000666.1:0-2673 GCA_964399325.1 uncultured Pirellulales bacterium | reverse complement strand
AGCTCCCCGGAACCGGCCGTTAAGATGTGGGCTTTGGACCAATTGGTGGAATTGCAGACAGGGACCGGCAAGCTGAAGCTCTCGGAACAGCTTGAGGGCATTCTTCTCGGTTTGATATCCAACCGAGACAGGCAGGTGAGGTTGAAGACGGCCGGTCTGCTGGCTAAAATGTGGGAGCTGAACTCCAGCAAACAGCTCCTCGACCAGTTGGAGGTCGAGGAAGACGGCGAAGTCCGGCAAGGTCTGTTCGTTACCCTTGGGATCGTGTGCTACTACGCATCCCTTCCCACCTCTCCCGTTAAAGTGCCTGATGAGGTCCGAAAGAGAACTCTGGAGTTGGCCGTCGGGTTCCTCAATCAGCCGGACCCGGCGAAGGTACGAAGCGGTGCCGATGTTATCCGGAAGCTGCTCGAACAGGATGGTCTGACCGATAAGGAGGTCGCCGGATATCTCAACGCGCTTACCGAACGGTATCGTCAGGTGAGTCCGACAGCGAACCACGGTCTGCGCGGTGAGCTGGTCGGGGCGATGGCAGGTCTCTGTGCCCAGCGGAGTGTCTGCCGGGCGGAAGCGGCCGGACTCTACGGCCCAGTGTTCGATCAAGCGCTGGCCGATGAGGTGGACGGTGTGCGTCAGGCTGCGGTAGATGGCCTGATCAATATTGACAAGGCAACCGCCCTGAGAAGGCTCCGAACGGACTTCGTCAAGGACGTCAACCCGGCCATCCGGATGAAGGTGATCGAATTGGCCGGCGAAGTCGGCGGGCAGGAAGATCTCGACTGGCTTGCGAACAAGATCGAGCAGAATGGCGAGGGCGAGCCGGCCTGGCAGGCAATGCTCAAGGTGTTCCGCCGATCAGGTTCGGAGACTTTGGGGAAGTGGATGGCTGAGTTCGAGGCCCCGACGAGTCAGATCAGGCTCTCTACCGAGCAGAGGATAGCTTTTCTGACGGTCGTTGAGCAGAAGGCGCAGGCCGAGAACAATGCCGACGGGCTGATGGCTGTTTGGATGAGGCTGTTCAGTTTGCACGCAAGGAGCAACGATTCCGCACGGGCGACGGAGTGCATGAATTCCCTGTTCGCTGCGGCTGATGGTCGAGGCAAGGAGGCCATGGCCGCCGGCCTCTTGACGGTTTGCCTCGGTTCACCCGTTTCCCAGACCGATCTGGCGGGTGACGTTGTTGAGAAGTATTTGTCTGAGAAAGACTTAGGCTCTGATAGTCTGATCGCGCGGTCGATCGATGCCTACCTGAATCAGCCGCCGGAAGGGGGGGATCCCAATGCACTGCTGGCGAGGCTTCGGCGGATTCGGGTGCAGGAGCCTGACAAGCGGCTTCTGTGGCGCAGTCTCCTGACGGAGTGGGAGTCCTTTGTCAAGGCGAAACGGCCTGAGGAGGTGGAGAGGGTCAGCAATTAGGCCGGGGGGCGGGCGGAAAACGCCGGAAGCGATAGCCGGGGAGGCTGTTGCGGCGCAGAGCTGGACGGCGCGCCGGGCGTGATAGGCGGGCTTTTTTCCGTTTTTTCACTTTTTCTGTTTGCACTTGCAGTGTCTTGCCCCTATATTCAGCGATTTACAGTTAAGAGATGGTTGAGGTACGGTCTTAGTCTTGCTTTCGACGCGGAGAGACAGTGTGTCTACAGGCAAAGTTCTAGCCCTTTGTTAGGGGCGGAGTATCACCGTAAGAAATCCGGCGGGTGGCTCTCCCGGCCGGTGTAACACGATCGCTGCTGTAGCTCAGTTGGTAGAGCGCGTCCTTGGTAAGGACGAGGTCAAGGGTCCGAGTCCCTTCAGCAGCTCCATGTAACTATGGCAAGCCATGAAAGCTTGCGCGCTATACGACAACGCAGACGGGTGGCGGTGAACAGCCCCCTGGCACGAATTGGGTGCAGAAACGGATTAGACCACAGGCACGGAAGATAACCGCTAACCAGGCACATTGGAGGTTTATATTGAAATGGCTAAGGTAGTGTTTGAGCGGACCAAACCACACGTCAATATCGGGACGATCGGTCATATTGACCATGGCAAGACTACGCTGACCGCTGCGATCACGATGCGCTTGGCTGTCAAGGCCGGCAAAGGCAACGTCAAGAAGTTCGAGGAAATCGACAACGCTCCCGAAGAAAAGGAGCGTGGGATCACGATAAACACGGCGCACGTCGAGTACGAGACAGAGAACCGTCACTACGCGCACGTGGATTGCCCTGGCCACGCCGACTACATCAAGAACATGATTACCGGCGCCGCCCAGATGGATGGGGCGATTCTGGTGGTGGCTGCTAGCGATGGTCCGATGCCGCAGACCCGTGAGCACATCCTGCTGGCGCGTCAGGTGAATGTGCCGAGCATCGTGGTGTTTATGAACAAGGTGGACCAAGTCGACGATGAGGAACTGCTGGATCTCGTGGAGTTGGAAGTGCGGGAGTTGCTCAGCAAGTACAAATTCCCGGGCGACGACATTCCGATCATTCGGGGGTCTGCGTTGGCGGCGATGGAGTCCGAGGGCAAGGATGGAGAGGCCTGCAAGTGCGTCGAGGATCTGATGGCGGCGGTCGACGCGTACTTCCCGCTGCCTGAGCGGGACGTGGACAAGCCGTTCCTGATGCCGGTCGAGGACGTCTTCAGCATCAAGGGACGCGGAACCGTCGGCACGGGGCGCGTGGATCGTGGTCG
>CAYNQP010000665.1:0-2674 GCA_964399325.1 uncultured Pirellulales bacterium | reverse complement strand
CGGTAGACGATGACGCCGGTGGGGCATTTGTTCATGGCGGCCTCGTTCTCGCCGCAGGGGGCGTATTTCGTGTAGTCCGTGCGGGCGAGGTTGTCAGAGACCGAGAAGGCGTCGCTCTGCTTGGCGCAGATGCCGCAGCCGATGCAGCCGACCTGGCACATCGCGCGCGTGGTCTTGCCATTTTCCTTGCTGCTGCACGCGACGGTCATCATGTTCTCGTGACCGAATGGCACCATCTCGATCAGATGGCGGGGGCACGCCTTCGAGCAGGCGGTGCAGCCGGTGCAGTTAGCGTAGTTGACGGTAGCGAGACCATCGACGATATGCAGGGCATCGAACTTGCAGGCGTGGACGCAGTCACCGAAGCCGAGGCAGCCGAACTTGCAGGCCTGGGCGTTCGCCAGGGCGTTGGCGGCGGTGCAACTCGGAATGCCTTGATACTCGGCGTAGTACGTTCTATCGGAGGTATGGGCGCGACAGTGGACAATGGGTCTCTGCGCCGGGCCTGACTCGCTGACCTGGAGATTCAGAATCTCGGCGATTTTGTTGGCGACGGCTGAGCCGCCCGGAGCGCATCGCCCGATCAGTTCGGGATTCTCAAGCACACCCTTGGCGTATCCGCCGCAGCCGGGAAAGCCGCACGCGCCGCAGTCGATGTGTGGCAGTGCCGCGTGAATTGCCACGATCTTGGGGTCCACTTCGACCTTGAGCTTCTCGTGAGCGATGAGCAAGATCAACGCAAAAACGAATCCGAGGCCCAGCATGACCAGACCGGCCAGCCACGCACTACTGAGAAGTTGGAAGACACCTGCTAGGATCATCATATCATTCCCGCAAATCCCATGAACGCCAGCGATAGAACGCCTGCCGTGATCAACGTAATCGGGGCGCCCCGCAGGCAGGCCGGCACGTCCACCATTTGCAGGTTCTCACGAATGCCTGCCATGATGCAAATCGCCATGGTAAAGCCGATGCCGGCGCCGAAGCTCAGAACGACCGCTTCAAGGAGGTTGTCAGTACCCCACAGATTCAAGAACAGGCACAGACCCAGAATCGCGCAATTGGTGGTAATCAGCGGCAAGAAGATGCCGAAGCTGTCGTACAGCGGGGGAAAGAACTTCCGCAGATACATCTCCACCAATTGCACCGCGGCCGCGATCACCAAAATGAAACACACGTAGCGCGTCACTTCCAGTCCTAACGGCATCAGGACCATGTGATCGATCAGCCAGGTCAGGGTGCCGCTGAGCGTCATGACGAACGTCACGGCCAGACCCATGCCGAACGCCATGTCGATCCGGCCGGACACGCCCAAGTAGGGGCAGATGCCCAGAAACTTCGTCAAGACGAAGTTGTTGACCAGAACGACGGAGATGAAACCCGTTATCAGGATGTAAACCGTGTCCATCTTACGACCTCTTAAGCACGCTTCTTTGTGATGAGGTTGACCAGTCCGAGCAGGAACCCGAGCGTCAGGAACGCACCCACCGACATGCTCATCGCCGCCCAGGGGATGAACGTCTGCGGCATGACCGCGATCTCAAATATTTTGCCTGTCCCCAGCAACTCCCGGATGCTGGCCAGCACACACAAGGCCAGGGTGAAACCGACTCCCATGCCCAAGGCGTCGATAATGCTCAAGAGGACGCGACTCTTGCTGGCACACCCTTCGGCGCGGGCGATGATGATGCAGTTGACGATGATCAACGGCACGTACGGCCCGAGCGCTTGGCTCATATCCGGCAGGAAAGCCTTCAGGATCAGGTCCGCGATGGTCACGAAGGTGGCGATGGTCAGTGTGAACATCAAGATGCGCACGTGTGGCTTGAGCAAGCCTCGCATCAAGCTGACCATGATATTGCTGCACACCAACACGAAGATCACACAGAGGCCCATCGTCAGTGCGGGCTTGACCGCCGCGGTTACCGCCAGCGTTGGGCACATGCCCAGGAGCAGACGCAAGACCGGATTCTCTCGCCACAGGCCGGCGAGCAGCGTGTCCCCGTAAACGCTTGCCTGTCCGTCAGGATTAGTTGCCATTGCCGATCAGCCCTTTTTGCTGGAGTTGCGTCTTGACTTCTGGGAGAGAGTGATTGATCGCCTTGACCACGGCGGCGCTGCTGATGGTGGCGCCGCTGATGGCGACGATCTGCGTGTCGATCTCCTGCGGATTGCCCGTCTTGGCCAGTGTCAGTGGTTCGACGGGAACTCCCTGGAACTGGCTGCGAAACCAGTCGTCCATGATCGCGTCGCCGACGCCGGGCGTCTCACTGCTGGTCAGCACGTCGAAGCCGACCATCGTATCAAAGTTCGTGTCCGTGGCGACGAGCAGTTCAATGTCACCGCCGAATCCCGAGCTGACGACCTTGAATACCCAACCGAGTGTCCTGCCGTCGGCCAGCGCCCTGGAAATCTGGAGCGTCAGCGGCTTGTTGTTGAGCGCCTGGACTTCGATCTCCTGGTCCAACGGTGTGAACTCGGTTGCCTCCGGGAGAAGACCACTGGCCAGCCTGTTGAATTTCACCGTTTTGTTGTACTCGATCCTCGGTGACAAGGCGGTGCTTGTGATGGCGATCAGCAGGCCAAAGAAGAACGACGCTACCACGAGCAGCCAGCTCTGTTCGACGAAGTGCTTGATCCTACGCATGGGGCTTGCCTCCCGCCGGGATGCGTT
>CAYNQP010000664.1:0-2679 GCA_964399325.1 uncultured Pirellulales bacterium | reverse complement strand
GTGACGGGCAGTTGGAGCGCCTACTTCGTGTACGATGCGAGCCTGCGCCGTTTCTTCTGCATCGACCGGCGGGCGCCGAGCGTTCGCACGGGGCCGCAGATGGAGGAGAGTCGGGCCGTTCAGCCGGTGCGAATTGGCTCGGGGGAGTCTTTTGAGGGCCTGCGCCAGAGCTGGCAACCACCGATGAGGCGGGTGCCTCGTGAGAAAGAGGCGGATGATTTGCGACAGCACTACGACTATGAGTTCACCCTGAAATTTGGCGTGGGAGACCCGGGCGGCTACATTCCCGTCGTCGATGCCTCCGGCCGGATCGATTTGCTCGATGGTCACACGTTGGACTTGGTCCGGGGCAAGGGCTCCCTGCCGGCACCGAGGACCCTGTATGGCCGGGGCTTGCCACAGCCGAGCCAGTTGCTCGACTGCGGCGTTCAATTGGTTGGCGTGGGAAGAAACCCCGTAGAATATGTCGGCATGGTGGTCAGCAGCTTGTCGCGGCAGGGGACATCGATGACACTGGCCGTCTTTGATCCGTCGGGCAGGCAGATCCGGAAGGCCGAGACGATATGTGGATACGACGATCGGCGAGGGAAGTCCTGGGACGTGCCATCGGCCAAGGCGGCTCTGTTTGGCGTGCCTTGGGGACCGGCGCTGACGATGTTCAAGTATCTGCTGGAGAACGTGCATCCGCCGGCCCTGAGCGTGGCGTCGTTCTTCACCGCCAATAACTTCGAGGCGAGTGCCAGTCATCGGACTTTGTTCCTGTTGCCTAATTCCTTCGTCGCAATGCATCGCGACCAGGTTGGGCAAAGCACTGCTTCTCAGTTCTTCGGCGCGTTGTGGATCATGTTCCCGGCGATTCTGCTGGCCGTGTTCCTCAGCCGGAGGGTGGCGCGGGATGCGGCGGTCGTCGGGCTATCAGGCAAGGTGCGCGCCGGCTGGATCATCGGAACGCTTGCTTTTGGACTGTCGGCTTATATCACGTATCGACTGACACGCCCGAAGGCGGCGCTGGTGACCTGTGCCAATTGCGGCCAACCCCGACGGCCGGACATGGACCGCTGCCATCGCTGCAACAGTCCGTGGAGTGTGCCCGAGCTGATTCCGCCCGCCTGGCGCGTGCTGGATGGCGGCCTGCACGCGCCCCAGCAGGCAGACGAGTCCGAAAAAGAAGCAGCCGAGCCGGAACGAAATCCCGATTCATCTGTCGAATCTATGTAACCGCAGGCTTCGGGGCGGCCTCTTAATGATTGAAGGCCGAACCAACAAGCGACGGCAACACGAAGGCCTCTCTCAACAATGCGGTATGTGTCTTGGGGCGCGGAATCTCTGCGCTCACGCCGCGAAACGGAGACCGAACCGGTGGAAGGAATGGGGACATCTATGAGTGCGGAGAACGAACACATTCAGTTGCTCGCCGAGGTGCAGTCGGGCGACCGGGCCAGTGCGGGCCGCCTGGCGGCTCTGGTCTGGAAACGGTTGTATCCCTTTGTGTTCCGAACCACGTTGAGTCACGATGTGACCGAAGACGTGTTGCAGGAGACGCTTCTGTCCCTGCTCTGCCGCGTGAGCTCCCTGCGCGACGCCGCGCGGTTCTGGCCCTGGATGTACCGCATCGCCTGGAACAAGATTCAGGATACGCACCGGCGGCGTCACCTCCGGTCTTCCGTAGAAAGTGATTTCCTTCGCACCGCGATCCGTGCAGATGAGCAACGGGCCGCCAAGGGCAGCATGCTCGACGCCCAAGTCCGCGAGGAAACACTGGCGCAGGTTTCGACAGCCGTCGACCAGCTCAGTCAGGAGCACCAGGACGTCGTGCGCCTGCGCTACTACGACCAGTTGCCCTACAATGACATCGCCTCATTGACTCAGACGACCCCCCAAAAAGTCCGCGTCCAATTCCACCGCGCCAAGAAATCCCTGAAGAGACAGCTCGCCTGCCGGGCATAGGGGCTGCTAGGCCCATTCCGATTCCGCGGTTTTTATCTTGCCCGCTCCCCGGTCACGACATAAGTTGAAGTTTTGGTTGATGCATGCGGCCTATGGAGAGGGTACGAGGCTGTCAAGGGAAAGGGGACCGCTATGACCGAGAGAGGTTCAGGGCACCAGCGTCGGATTTGGACGTTTCTGTTTGCGGTAGCCGTCGTATTGGGCGCTGTCGGCGCGGGGTCGCGTGGATTATCCTCGCCACGATCCGCCGGAGTCAAAGCGTCCGAAGCAGGGCCACCCAAGGCGCGGCATCTTCCGGATGATCTGGTCGGTGCTTCCGACGCGAAATACGCGTTTTTGGGGGGTCTTGCGCCGGGGAGCCGTGAGGCGCAGGAGCGCCAGCGCCAGAGTGTGCAACAACTTGAAATACCTTTGGAGGTCAAGACTTGCAGGACGGGAATCGTGTTGCGACTGGTCCCGGCGGGTAGCTTCACGATGGGTACTCCAAAGACGGAACAGGATGCGATGCTGAAGGTGGGTGTCGTGCATGCGATTATGGAGGGCGATTCGGAACATCGAGTCACGTTGACAAAGGCGTTCTATTGTGGCAAGTTCGAGGTGACTCAGGGTCAGTGGGAGCAGGTGATGGAGAGCGACCCGTCGTACTTCAGGAACGCTGGCAAGGATGCCCCTGTGGAGCAGGTGAGCTGGGACGATTGCCAGGTCTTTCTCAAGAAGCTCTGCCAGATGGAA
>CAYNQP010000663.1:0-2682 GCA_964399325.1 uncultured Pirellulales bacterium | reverse complement strand
GCCGAGGTGACAACAATCGTCCGGGGCATCTCCGTTCCTTATTCCTCCTGCTTCCGACCTGTGCCGCCCCGGCGCGGCGGGCGGGCCGAAGATGTGCCGCGGCGATTCTGGGGCTTCTCCTGCCTGGCCGGAGGAGAAGGAAGAACGGTGATCTCCTCTACAGGAACCACTTCCCTCTCGCCGCCTTCGTGCTCGACCACCACGAGCTGCGTCAGAATCTGACCGTCGAGCACCCTCCCCTGACCGCGTGCTGTCTGCACCCACGAGTTCTTCTTCGGCAGGCGCTTCTTGAGGTCCATGTAGTTCTCATCCTCGTACCGCAGGCAACACTTCAGCCGGCCGCAGTAGCCGGAGATCTTCGAAGGATCGAGAGTCGCCTTCTGCATCTTCGCCATGCGCATGTTCACCGGCTTGAGCAGTTGCAGGAACTTGATGCAGCAGCATTCCTGACCGCAACTCTCAACATCGCCGAGCAGCTTGGCCTCGTCGCGCGAGCCGATCTGACGCATCTCGATGCGGGTCTGGTATTCCTGGGCCAGCCGGCGGACCAGCTCCCTGAAGTCGATCCGACCATCGGCCATGAAGTAGTAGATGACGCGCTCACCGCCGAAGATGTGCTCGGCGTCGACAATCTTCATCTTCAGGCCGAGCTCCGCCGCGAGGCGTTCACAGCAGGCAATCTCCTCCGGCACGATCTTTCGCAGATGCTGCTCTTCGCTGACGTCGTCGGGGGTCGCAAAACGGATCACCTTGCCGGCCGGCTCTTTCGTGAAGTTGATCTCGCTGTTGGCAAAATACCCGTATATCTGTTCTTCGGTGAACCTGAAGCACCCCTCCCGATAGGAGGTCAGGTGACCGACCACATGGCCCAGCTCAAGCCCCTTGTCCGTCTTCACCACGACGCGGGTTGGCTTCCGAGGAATGTGCGTTTCCTCGTGCTCGAAGAGACCGAGGCTTCTCATGCAGCCATAGCGAACCAGCATGTACTTTTTGCCCTTGGTCGGCTTGGGTTTTGTCGCTGTTGTTTCCGTCATATCAGTTACCCTAATCGGGACGCACCGCGCACCGATTTCATGATGGCATCCCGTTAAATGAAGATCCACACGGCATTAACGCCCAGCAGGGATTATAGCAGATGGCGCCAGACGTAACAACAAGCGCTCGAAAATTAGCTTCTCGTTGACGTTCGCGTCGATCCAGCGCAGGGCCTCGTAGCCCTCATCGACCTTCTGCGCGGCCTGCTCGGGGTCGATCCGGCCGGCCAAATGGGCGATCTCCTTCTGCTGGTCGAAGTGGATCAGAGGGTGTTTAGGAGTGATATTGAGCATCATGGCATCGTGGAACACCGATATGATGACCTGCAGCAGCGTTCTCTGGGCCCTTCGGTTGATGTCCGTCCTGCTGACGGTCTTGTCGAGGCCGGCCCACCCTGAGGCAATGCGTTTGGCGTCATTGAGCAACTGATCGGCCAAGCTCAGCGCGTCGGCCAGCCCAAAGCTGACGGCGGAGACAACGACCTTTCTCTTGGTTTCGAAGATCTCGACCCCCTCGCGTTCGAGTCGGGCCCACTGACAGGCCAATCCCGGGCTGCCCCGGGAAAGCCGCGCAAAGAACTGAGCCTGCCGAGCGTCCAGTCCCATCGTGGTCAGCATGCTGACGATCCGGCCTTCGTCGACGGGGCCGAACCGGACAATCTGACAGCGCGACTTGGTCGTGGGCAGAAGCTGTTCGAGCCGGGTACACAACAAAATGATCGTGCAATAGTCCGGCGGCTCCTCCAGGACTTTCAGCAGCGCGTTCTGGGAATGGGCGTTGAGCTTCTCCGCTTCGCTGACGACGAACACCTTTCGCTTGGAGTGCGTCGGGCGAATCGCGGCCTTTTCGAGCAGAAACTCGCGGACCACGGCAATGGGCAGATCGACGGGGGCTGCACGCCCCTTGCCGTCCTTGGTAAACGCGATCAGCTCCTTATACACGTGGGCGTAGTCCGGATGGGAATCGCCCTCAAAGAGCAGGCAGGAATCGCACGCACCGCAGCTATCAGCGAAAGACACCGAGCTGTCACCCTTGGCGAGAGGGTCTCTGCAGAGCAAAACCTTCGCCCATTCCCGGGCCGTCTTGTACTTGCCCACCCCATCAAGCCCGGCGAAGATGTACGCATGCGCCGCCCTGTCGGTCGCCAGCGCCCGCTGCAATATCCCAATCGCCCTGTCCTGGCAGAAGATGTCTTCTAATGACATGAGGCCCACCCTCGTATAGCGTCCAAAACCGCTTGGTGGACGGTCTCAGCCGATTTCGTTGCATCGACCACAGCAAAGTCGTCGCGGCGTCCGGCGAGCTCCAGAAAACCCTCGCGGACCTTGGCGTGGTAGCTGTCGCCCTTCTGCTCCATGCGATCCAGTTGGCGGTTCAGACGCCCGGCTGCGGTCCTCAGGTCAACGTCGAGAACAATCGTCAGATCGGGCCAGACCTGTTCGAGCGAATCCCGAGCGATCACGAGAACCTTCCCCATACCGAACCCGCCCGCATGGCCTTGATAGGCGCACGTGCTCGACAGCCAACGATCCAGGACCACGCACTTTCCCTCGCGCAGGGCCGGCGCCATCTCCTCGGCCCAAAGCTGGGCCCTGGCGGCCATGTAAAGCAACACCTCGGCCCGCGTAGTCATGGCGTCGTGGGCCG
>CAYNQP010000662.1:0-2682 GCA_964399325.1 uncultured Pirellulales bacterium | reverse complement strand
AGGAACGTCCCGGAGCAGTGGCGAAACATGCCGTACGACATCTGCGGGGCCGATGTCACCGATCTGGAAGCCCCGGAGTACTTCACGGCGGCCACCGGGGTGGGACGGCGCGATCCGTTCCCGTTGGACCGTGAGATCAACGATTTCGATAGTGTCGTGGACGTATCCGGCGACATCGTGGTCTGGGAGGGTAACGGCGATATTTATGCCGCCAATATCTCGGACCTCAGCGACATACGAGTCTTCATGGTCTGCGACGATCCGGCCCGCCAGTATGACCCGGCCGTGTCGGGAGACTACGTCGTCTGGGCGGACGAGCGTAACGACGAGGCGGATGTCTACGGCGCCGATATCTCCGATCCGGAGCACGTCAGGGTATTCTCCGTTGTCAAGAGACCGGGGGCCCAGGTGCAACCTGCCATTGACGGTTGTGTCGTCCTCTATCTCGAGGGAGCCGACACTGGCGGTTCAGTTGAGATGACCTGTATCACACGCAATTACGGGATTTTGACGCCCAGGCAGTCGAACGTTTCCTACGGTGTTGGGCCGGCATTGGACGGCGCCACCGCCGTATGTCTCAGCGGTCTTTACGGACCGATTCGTGGCGCCCGGGTCGCCTTTGGCTACTCTGTCTTCGACGGCGCTTTCGAGAACCGCGCCACGGGCACTCGGTACGATTACCTGCAGCATGCGGTCGCCGACGCCCGTACCGGGGGCCTGATCATTGTCCCGGAAGGCATTCACGAGAAGATCGACTTCACGGGCAACGCGGTCACGGTGCGCTCGATGGATCCAAACGACCCGGCGGTCGTTGCCGCGACCGTGCTCCAGGCCAGTGGGCAGATCGTGGCTTTTGTCGACGGCGAAGGGCCCGACAGTATTCTCGATGGCCTAACGATTACCGGCGGCAACAGGGGCATCTTCTGCAGCGGCGCCTCGCCCACTATCAAGCGTTGCGTGATCGAGGGCAACGGGAACTCGGGCCTGAGATTCCTTAACCAGAGCAAGCCGACATTGATTCAGTGTTCGATCACGGGCAATGGCGGCGACGGCATTGAGATGCGGGCCAGCGGCGCCGGCCGTTCCGTCACGCAAAATGTGCCTGTACTGAGCCGTTGCATCATTGCCGGAAACCAACGGGCGGGTCTCGCCAGCGGCCAGCCGATCCTTGACAACTGCACGATCGTGGACAATCTGAAAGAGGGCATCACCAGCGTAAACGGGACCTTGAAGAATTGCATCGTGTATTTCAATGACCCTGCCGGCAGCGGCGTTCAGCTTAGCGGCAGTCGCGTCGTCGCCACGTATTGCGACATACAAGGCGGACGGTTGGGCGACGGCAACATCGACGCCGACCCCGCCTTCGTGGTGCCGGGACAATGGACGGGCACCGTCTGGACGGCGGGGGACTACCACCTCAAGAGCGAGGGGTGGCGTTGGGACAGCGACAACAGCGTGTGGACATCGGATGCTGTCACCAGCCCCTGCATCGACGCAGGCGATCCGACTTCGTTGCTGCTGGACGAACTTGTAATGCTCCCCGAAGGCGCCGTCGTTAACGAGCGGATCAACATGGGAGCGTATGGTGGAACGCCACAGGCCAGCATCGCTTCGTTGAGCGACTGATCTGCCTGCGTCGTTGCGACGCGCACCGCGCCAAGCACGGGGCGGGACTCGCAGCGATCTGAAAAGAAAGTGAAATAGGGATAGATGGGCAAGCCGCCCCGGCCGTTGATCGGGGCGGCTTCTTTAGAATCTACTGGCTTCGCTCGTGTCTCGAACGAAGCAGTTCATCAAAACGCTGCGCCTCGCCCGGTTTCATATGGTAGCTGCGTTCCGCATCCGGGAATTGGCGACCTCTCACCTCATCGGCGTAAGCTCGAAACGCTTCGACCGAAAGAGCCCCCAGGTCCGCATAGGCTTTGGCAAACTTAGGCGGCTTCTCATCCAGAAGCCCCAGGATGTCGGGCGCCACGAGAATCTGACCGTCGCAGCCAGGTCCGGACCCGCAACTGATAACGGGAACATCCATCCGTTCGGTGATTTTCTGGGCTGCCTCCGCTGCGGTCCCCTCGATGAGCAATGTGTTCGCGCCGGCCTGGACCATCTGTTCGGCGAGATCGATGAGTTCCACGGCCTTCTCCACCGTGGTAGCCTCTGCGCGGAATCGGCCTACCGTGCCGATTCTCTGCGGGCGAATGCCGATGTGCGCCATGACCGCAATGCCGGCGTCACTGAACGACCTTACTGTGTCAATGTGGGCGGTCGTGGCTTCGAGCTTGACCATCTGGGCGCCTGCCTCGATGAGGAACCGGCCCGCGTTGCGAATCGCCTCGGAAGTGCTGATGTGATAAGATAGAAAAGGCATGTCCGCCACGAGAAAGACCTTCGGGGCACCGCGGTGTACCGCCGCGGTCAAGGCGACCATAAGATCCATGGTTGCCGGCAGTGTCGAATCAAAGCCGAGCACCAACTGCGCCGCCGAGTCACCCACAAGAATCATGTCGGCGCCCGCCTGAGAGACCAAACGGGCCGTGGTATAATCGTAGCAACTGACGGCGACGATGGCACGCCGCTCGTGCTTAGCGTCCAGCAGGTCTGCGATAGTAATACGACCGGTCATCTTGCGCTGTCCCAAAACAAGTAACAGGTTTCCCGTTAACATAGCAGAACACGATTGTT
>CAYNQP010000661.1:0-2683 GCA_964399325.1 uncultured Pirellulales bacterium | reverse complement strand
GGGGGCGAGACGCCTTCTATACTAGGGACGGACCCTAGTTTCGGCGGCATAAAATAGGGTCCGTCCCTATTTAATGGAGGATTCATGGTTTCTTGATCCTCACTTTGATCTGGAACGCGCCGGGGACGGGCTCATCGGAGGCGACGAAGAGGTAGCCGCCGCCACAGCCTGAGTACATCACGCCGGGGTAGCGGGACTGGTAGAACTTCAGCAGTTCCATGAGGTCCACGCGCAGGGTCGGGTGACGGACGACGTCGGGGAGGATCGTCTCCCAGCAGGCCATGCACTCGTTCATGGAGGCGCCGAGGGCAGGGAGGTCCCGGCCGACGATGGCGTCGAAGCAGTCCTTGCCGGACCGGCCGAGTCGGGCGACCCAGGCGGGGTCGAGGTTCTTCGTGCCCAGGGGGTTGTAGCCGTCCGGGCGGGGGGCTACCGGGACGACGTGTATGATGCGGGCAAACCAAGCGGCGACCTCGGGGTCATTGTTGGATTCGATGTGTTTCGGGAAGAGGCCATCGTGGACGGTGACGTCGTAGTCGAGGCGCGAAACGCCGGGGTAGATCAGGCCGATCATGTCTTGCGAGCCGGAGGGCTCCGCCTGGCCATCGTTCTCGGCGGCGTAGAGCTCGCGGACGAGGGCCTCGGGGTCGCGGTCGGGGAGCCCGCCGGGCCAGAGCTTTAGTGCAATGGTGCGCGTGCTGCCGCAGATGCCGGCGCGGTCCATCCAGCGAAACTCCGGCTGGACCGCGACGACGACCATCGAGCCGGGCGGCGTCGGGTTGTGCTGCGAGACGAAGGGCTGGTCGATCCAGCCGCCGGCCAGGGCGATGCGGTATTGCAGGTTGCCGACGACGTCAGTGATCTCTGGTTTGTAGGGTGGCGTCATGGCTCGATCCAATCCTCCTGACTTCTGCGAAAGGGCGCCGGTCGGGGCCGGAGCGGGTTAGCTGACGGTTCGCTTGCCGGCCTTGCGGTCGTTGTATTGTTGCTCGATCCAGGCGTAGGTCTTGCGGAGGCCGTCTTCGAGCGGTGTGCTGGGGGCCCAGCCGAGGATCTGCTTGATGAACGTGTTGTCACTGTTGCGGCCGCCGACGCCTTTGGGGGCGTCCAGGTCGTATTGACGCTTGAGGGTGATGCCGCCGATTTTCTCAGCCAGGGACACGAGGTCGTTGACTGAGATCAGGAAGTCCGAGCCGAGGTTGATCGGCGTGGCGATGAGCTTCTCGCAGTGCATGATCATGTCGATGCCCTCCACGCAGTCGTCGATGTACATGAAGCTGCGGGTCTGGTGGCCGTCGCCCCAGATGACGATCGTGTCGTCGCCGGTGTCTTTGCACTCGATCACCTTCCGACTAATTGCCGCCGGTGCCTTCTCCCGTCCCCCATCCCAGGTGCCGAAAGCGCCGAAAACATTGTGGAAGCGGGCGATGGCGGTCTTCATGTGCCGCTCGGCCCAGTACTCATGGCAAAACATTTCCGATAGGAGCTTCTCCCAGCCGTAGCCGCGCTCGGCCATGGCGGGATAGGCGTCGGATTCCTTCAGAGCGCGAACGTCATAGTCCTTCTGGAGGTCAGTGTTGTAGGCGCAGGCCGAGGAGGAGAAGAAGTACCGTGTCGCACCGGCGCGATAGGCGGCCTCGATCATGTGCGTATTGATCAGGATACTGCGCAGGCACTCGACACGGAAGCGCTCGATGAACCCCATGCCGCCCATATCGGCCGCGAGGTTATACACCTCCACCGCGTCTTCGCACGCCCGTTTGCAGTTATCCTCATGGCTCAGGTCCATGCACAGGCACTCCACACCCGGCGTTCGCTGGTACCATTCGGGCAGCGGTTTCTTGTCGATCGCCCGGATGCGGGTGAATCCCTGGTCGTGGAAGTACCTCACGAGGGCCCCGGCGATAAACCCACCGGCCCCGCCGATAACGATCTGCTCATCCTTCTTCAGGACAGATGCTGCCTTCAAATTGGCTTCTGCTGCCATATCTTTCCCTTCCAAGTTCTCCCATCCGAGACATCAATCGCGACCAGAGGCCTGCACACACACGCCTGCACCAAATTGACTTCCCGCAGGGATCGCGATTGATTATAGTATTAGGTTTGTCCGCCAGAATGTCAAATGTTGTCCAGTGCATGATTATTATTGACTTGTCGAATGAGCCACCAGATCAAGAATACCGGCAAGGTGCCCACGTTCTTCTCGAACCAGGTAACCGGGGCCAACCGCTTCTATCTTGACGCCTCCGGCCGCAGCAGCCGGCCTCTTGCCGTCGTCTGTGGCGGTTGCGAACATTGCGAGCCTGACTACAAGATCGACCGCCGGGATTTTCCCTTCTATTCTATCGAATTCGTCGCGCGGGGCAAGGGGACACTGACCCTCCAGGGCCAGACTACCTCCCTGTTTGCGGGCAAGCTCTTCTCCTACGGTCCCGGCGTCCCTCACGCCATTGACGCGGATATCGACGAGCCCCTGGTGAAGTATTTCGTGGATTTCACCGGCCCGAAGGCCAAAGGCCTCCTCTGCGAACATGGTCTTGCCCCCGGGACGGTCGTCCGAGTGGCTTCTCCGGACGTGGTTCTCCGTGTCTTTGACGATCTGATCGTCAATGGCGCCGCCGGCAGCCGATACTGAGACTATGAAGCAAGCCTCCTTTCAGATCGTCGGCCATTGAGGATAATG
>CAYNQP010000660.1:0-2683 GCA_964399325.1 uncultured Pirellulales bacterium | reverse complement strand
AGAAGTTATCCACGAGCGGCTCTATGTCGATGTGGAGGTGCCAATTGGAACGCCGGAGCTTGTTGAGCTTCTCCTCCCGGGAAACGTCTGCTCCGAGCACATTCATGATCGCGGGCAACTGATAAGCCACTGCGTGGGGAGAAAGCTTGACCTGCCCGCCTCTGCTGGAGAAGAGGTAGCCATAACCTTGACTCAAATACTTCTCGTAGATGGTTCGAGTGGCCTCCAGGGCACGATAGAGTCGTTGCCGTTCTTGAGCAGACAGTTGCGAAATTGGTGTATCCGGCGTCAGGACGGGCGTTTGCATGTGCCGGCGCGGACGTTTGATCTCGCGGTCGTTCACGTACAGGGACAGGCCTTTCCGCGAAACGGTGTATGGAGATGACACATACACGCCATTGAGGATTACCACGCCGTTGACGATGGCTGGGCCCTCGGTCACTCCAGACTCCTTGATGTCTTGATCCTGCGCGAAGGCATTGCCACAATAGCATACAGCCCAGCAACCGAGAATCAGAACGAGCATAGTCCTTGTATCCATTGTTGATCTCCTTGCGATAGCTCTCGGCACGAATGACACTTCATTGAGGTCAGTAACTCCAGGTTCGCTCATCTTCATTCGGAGTCTCGCGATCCCCATCCATTTCTTTGCCCGCATCGTCCATGCAGTGGTTGGGATCCGCCTTGAGCGAGGCGCCGCCACCGGCAGCGGTGATGGAATCGTCCCCCACTGCGAAGCCGCCGGTTATGGTGAAACCTTGGACAATGGAATTGGCGTCTTCACAACTGTGAAAGTAGAAGCCTCGATGCGGCTCATTCGGCGAACCCTGGCAGTCGATGATACAGGTCTCCGGTCCGGCTTCGCTCTTGACGGTGATGGCCTTGCCTCCGAAATCAATGTCGCGGCTGCCGTCACCCGTGTAGGTTCCCGGCGCGACCAGAACGACATCTCCATTCTCAGTGGCGTCGACGGCTTCCTGAATGGTCGGGTAATCCCCAGGCACCGAAAGGACGTGCGCGGCGCACCAAGGCGCCATTGCGAGCAGTAATAATATGGTCCGTAGTTTCGCTATTCGTCTCATTTCTATCCCTCCCGCACATGGTCCTCGTTGCCTGTTCTCAGGCAAGACTCCCATTCGCCGCGGAATCGTACACGGTCCCTCTCAAACTCGACCTGGATTGATTCTACCAAAACGGGCCTGACCATGCAATGCCAAGAGCGGCCGAACGGATGCGGCCTTCATCAACCAGACCGCCCCGGACGCAGGGATAACGGCCGCATGCCCCGTCCTGCCCCATCCGGACTATTTGGGCTCTCGTGGGAATCCCGACAGCGCTTGCGATGCCAGGGTCTGCAAGGTCTGGGCCGTGGTACGAGATCAAGATGGGGCACGCTACGTGTCCTATCTTCTCCTTATGAGGACGTTCCCTTTTCCGAGAGCGAGTGATGCCTGCGCACCGTCGTTCGTCATAACCCCTACAAAGTTCCCGCCCCGTAAACTGGATACAGCCCGCATCTTCAGCAAATGCAACGTGTGCAACGTCTTTTCGTGAGAGATGCGCGGCAATGCCGGCAAACAGCCCCGAATGCTCTTCTCTCGGGCGGCCCCGTGTGGTAAAATAGGCAATATGGCTTTGGGGCGGTGATTTGTTGAGAAGTACTCTGGAGGAGGATCAGATGGACGAGGCCAGTCTGGAAGGCGCGCTCAACGAACTGGTCAAGCAATTCGGGGAAAGCGCGGATCCCAGCCACCGGAAATTGGCGGAGCTTGCCCGGCAAGCGGAAACCAATCGCAAAGAACTCCAGAAAAGCATCAACACGCTGCAAGAACTGCTGGACTATCTGCGGGTCTGCATCAAGTACCAGGCCTTCGACCTGGAGGCGACGCGGCGCGAGAACGAGTATCTCCGCAAGCTGCTTGAAGAGACCAACCGCGACGATAAGTAGGACACGCCGGGGCAGGACTCATCGGCCGCCGGTCCAGCGGCCCGCGCGCGGCAGGCGGGGCAACGCCATAGCAACCGCTTGTCGATCCGTAGACGGCGGGCGAATCGGCGACCTTTACGTCCCGATAATCATCGACCACACCAATCGACGCCAAACCCATAAATCCTGCCAAGATGCGCTTTCATCGCCTCCTCAGAGAAAGTCCACACCGGATTCTGCCGATACGTACACTGTCCAGGGCGGGGCTTCCTGGGGAAATGAACACAGAGGCCCTGTGCGTCATATAACTGAAGGACGCATGATGCAATTAACCCGGACACGGACCATCGCAGAACGTTAGGGTTATCTGTCTGACTGGGTTGACAGCGTGCCACAGAATGGGGTAAAGTAGCAGAGAGTGGGAAAATCGGGACGGTTTTCGAACCGCGAAAATCGACGAAAAACGGACATTCTTAGGAATGGGCTAGGCAAATATGTTTGAGCGATTCACAGATCGAGCGAGAAAAGTGATGGCGCTGGCCAACCAGGAGGCCCAGCGATTCAACCACGAATACATCGGGACCGAACATATCATGCTCGGCCTCGTCAAGGAAGGCAGTGGCGTCGGCGCGACCGTGCTGAAGAACCTCGATGTAGACATCAAGAAGCTGCGTCTTGAGGTGGAGAAGCAGGTCAAGAGCGGCCCCGACATGGTGACGATGGGCAAGCTCCCGCAAACACCGCGTGCGAAGAAGG
>CAYNQP010000659.1:0-2684 GCA_964399325.1 uncultured Pirellulales bacterium | reverse complement strand
CTTGTCGTGGCAAATCCCTTCTCCAGCCCTAATGGTGGTTTGGCTTTCGGAGAGGTCCTGGCGAACATGGCTGGCGTTCAGACCTTTCACGCCATTGAGCGCGACGATGGCAAGATCAGGGAAATCTGGGCCAAGCGACCCAATATGCTGCGCTGCGAGAACAGCGCGGACGTCATCGAGATCTCCAACGGGCCGACCATGTGGGTGGTGGACACTGCCGCCAATACCGCGACGCAGAGGCCATCTTACTATTTCAAAAGTGCGCAACGGAACGGTCTGGATGTCGTAGACTATTTCCTGCGGATGGATTTTGCGGGGGGACTATCCGGTTTCTTCTCAGAGGGGCCGGTGGAGAGGATTGCGCAGGAAGGCAAGCTTTTCGACGTCTACCGGATGGAGTTCACGACACAATACGGGGCCGTTCACTTTGAGGCTCTCGTTGACGCCGAAACGAGACTGATCTGCTCCATGTCAGCACAGGTGAATGAGGGCGAAAAGCCTGAACATGAGCTCGTCTTCTCTATTGATGAGTACGATATCCCGTTGTCCGATGATCTATTCTCCTTTGAGCCTCCCGATGGGATGCAGGTTGTCGTAGACGAGCCTCCCGCACAGCAGGTCGCAGCACCGGCAGACGGCGCGACGCTCTCCGGCGTCATCACATGGGCCAGCAGTGGCGAGCCGGTTGTCGGTGCCCGCCTGACCCTGATGGGGGGCGGCGTGGTGACGGATTCTCAAGGCAGGTCAAGCCGAGAGTTCTTTGAGCATGTGGAGACCGATCGAAATGGTTGCTGGGCGAGCGTCGGGGTCCCTGCGGGCCACATCAGCATCTCTATCCGAAGCTGGGAGTTCGAATGGCCCGCGGTGCCTTCGTTCGCGACGAATGTAGGCTCGCTGACCAGACCTGCTGTTGTTGTGGAGGGTCACAGCGAATACACCGGTCTTGACTTCGAGGTGTACAAGCCCGACGAATACTATGCGACGATCACCGCCAATGTTGTCGACGAAGAGGGCCAGCCTGTCTATGGTGCCTTCGGTTACTTGATCGACGTTGAGGCGGGCGACGTGATCCAACACCTACATGCAGACCCGCAAGGGCACCAGAAAACACAGCGGGACGGCTTTTTTGACAGCCGCGATATCTGGCCGACGATTCGCTCGGTCAGGCTTCATGTCGGTCCGGGAGGAAAAGACCAGCCCTACATACTCGGGGGAGTCGATACCCAGCCGTTTACAGTCGAGCCACAAGAAAGCTATCACTTTGATGTGGTTCTTCCCTATCCACGAGAAATGACCGTTCGAGTTGTCAACACGAGCGGTCGTCCAGTAGAAGGTGTCGTTGCGATTGCGCTGGATAGCCAATCCGCCAGTCCCATCTCGGCCACAGACTGGAGTCAGCCGACATTGACGGACTCCGATGGGCAGGAGGATATCTCCGGCATGAGGCCCGGCGAAGAGGTACTCATCGGCCTGAAGCGTCTCGATGCCGATGAGCCGGCTATGCTTAGTCCGCTCGTCTCCGCCTTGGCCCACGCAACAGCGCCGACGGACAGAAGCAAGCCCGTGGTGGAAGTGACTTTTGATGAGCAACCGATCATGGTGGAAGGCCGCCTGTTGCTAAGCTCGGCGGTCCAAGGCAGCTTTGTGGCTGTTTACGTAACAGGGCAACGGGGCCAGTTGCAGCATATGCCCTTTATCCGAACTCGTATCGATGAGCAGGGAGGATTCACGTTGCGCGGTGTGCCTGCTGGAACGATACGTTTGCTCTACAGTGCGACAGGGCCGGACGGCATGTCTCGCCGGGACGATGCCTTCATGACTGTCGAGCCAGGTAATCGCTATCGGATCGAGTTTATTGAGGAGGGATTGCGTGTGCTCGATGTGGAGCCCCTTCCCTGATTCGGCTTCGCATTCGCCAGTTCATCGTTAACGCTCGGCCGGGGCAAATTCTTCCCGGCCTTCTTCTTGCGCGTGCGTATGCTCAAATTGGCGGTTGCGCCATTGCGTGGCTTGTCGTCTATAATGGTAACGTTCGCAAGCACGCGTCGAAGGAGCCTGGTTTGGACGAGTGTCATACGAAGCTGTTGGAGTTGTTGGATCGATCCGGAGCGAGTCTGTTCGCCCTTTTGACCAGGCTCACCTTGCGCGAGGAGACGGGTGAAGAACTGATGCAGGAGCTGTTCCTGAAGCTCAGCAACGCCCAAGACCAGGCACCCATCGACTGCTGGTACGCATACGCCCGACGGGTCGCGATCAATCTGGCGTTCGACTGGCGCAGGCGTCATTGGCGACGCCGGTCGGTACCGCTGGAAGATATCAGCGAGCCGATCTCGCGGACCAACGGTCCGGTGGGCAAGGCGATGCAGGCTGAGGAGTTCGAACAGGTCCTCGCGGCCGTGGGTCGGCTCAAGGGCGCCTCGCGCGAGGTTTTTGTCATGCGGCACCTTCAGCAGGATTCGTATGAGGATATCGCCGAGCAGCTTGGCAAGACGCCTCATCACGTCCGGGCGCTGTGCTTTCGAGCGATGAAGGACGTTCGCGAGATACTTGGGTGCAACCATTGGCCGACCGATGAAAAGGGGGTGCAGCGTGTCGAACATGAGTGAAACCGACATTCAACGCCGCCTGGAGCAGCTCGCTCAGGTTGAGCCTTCCGCCGAGGCAACCCGCCGGGCCATGGACCG
>CAYNQP010000658.1:0-2689 GCA_964399325.1 uncultured Pirellulales bacterium | reverse complement strand
GGGTTAAAGAACACCGACCATTATCCTCAATGGCCGACGATCTGAAAGGAGGCTTACTTCATAGTCTCAGCAGAGAAAGTGAGATGATGGGATGACCAAGGAAATCCGATTATGTAAAGAACAGAGAGTGAAAAGGCTGATGGCCTTGAATTACGAGCGGAACATGCTTCGCGCTACGGCAATCGCCTTGGCAGGAGGGCCCCTTGACGACCGCGTGATCCAGAACGCGCTCATTGAATCGTTCTTGATCCATGCGCGCCTGCTAATTGAGTTCCTGTACGAGCGCCGCAAGAATGAGGACGATATCCGGCCGGAGGACTGGCTTGACCCCGATAGATGGAAGACGGCTCGTGGCAAGAAGAGCACACTACTAAAGGGAACATACGAGGACGCGCACAAATACCTCGCTCACCTGACAGCAACGCACCTCAACGAGAAGAAGACCTGGGATTACCCTGCGATCTTGAGAGAGATCGAAACGTTACTCGACGAGTTTATGCAGCATATGCAGGGGAAGCGCGGGCTCATCCCGCCAGGAGCTTGAGTTCGTAGACGCGGCCGAACCGCGCTGCGGCTTCGACATCGCCGCGGCGCAGGGCCTCGCGGGCCTCATCGAGCCGGTTCGCATCGTCCGGGGACAGATACGGCGCCCAGGAGTCTTCCGATTCGATCAGATCGACTTCGATCTCCGCGACAAAGCCGCCTTCGTGGATGAATTTGGTGTGCCGACGTGTCTTCACTTCGTTCTCCTGAGAAAATCGTCCGACCATCGCTTCGGGTCGGGCCGGTACGCCGTAACCAGGACGCCGGGCCTGTCTTTTCCCTTGGGTATGCCCCAGACAACGTGGACCGGCTTGCCCTTACTCTCGTGCTCAAGCACCAGCACACACGGCCCTTTTCCATAGTCCGCGTAGTCCTCGACAACCGATGCCGCTTCAATACCCGCGATCAGCTCGCGAACGACAATGGCATCTTCCGCCAGTTCCTCATAGCCATGGGCGGAAACCACGACATCGCCCGAGCGGATGAGCAATCGTATCTTGTCGAGAGTTCCACTCATGACGTCATGTTATCAAAATCAGGCAAGGGATGCAAAGGCAACCGGGCTGCGTGCGACTGAATGACGCCCAGAGACCAACCCGCATTCGAGAGCCGTCCTTATCTCCTTCGGTGCCGGCTTCACCGCCTTCGCCGCCTTGGTGGAGTTTCTCTGACCTCCGTCGTGCGGAATAGGTCCCATCGGTCCCTTAGGACCTATTCATCCAGGAAGAGGGGGCGGACGTGGCGGTCGAAGATGTTGGTGGTGACCTCCTCGGCGATCACGTCCTCGTATTGCTCCAGGGCGTTCAGGAACCGTGGGCCCATCTCCGCGGCGAGCTTGTAGCCGACGTGCAACAGTTGGCGGAGATTGGGACGGTAGCAAGCGCTGAAGGGATCGTGTCGCAGGGCGCGTGCAAAAAGCTCTCCATCCCAGTTCCCGGCTTCTTCGAGAGGCGGCAGCTTCTCCCTGTTGATATCAATCACGGTGGCATACGGGCCACATAGCTCTTCCATGCGGCCCAGGGCCGTGGCGTAGATCTCCTTGGCGATAGCCAGACCTTCGCCGCCGGCCAGCGCCAAGCCGATCAGCTCCTCCAGCCAGGTCGTGCCGGCCGTCTTGAGGTGCAGGCCCGCGTCGAATTCCTTCATCGCCTTCTGGATAGGCTCGTAAATCGAGAACTTGTCGCTGCCGGAATGCACGCTGAGCTTGAGATTCGCAGGCAGAGCGAACTCGTTGACCGCAAACCGGATCACCGCCAAGTCGGCCTCAAACTCCGCGGCGAATGTGTCGGGGTCCCCGACGTAGTCTACCCCCTTGTTGAACCGACCACTGAACTTGGGCGCGATCGTCTGGGCGGGAATACCCTCGTCGGCCACCGCCGCCAGAATCACCAGCATCTCCACCGGTGTCTGCGGCGCATCGGTCTCGTCCATCGACACTTCCGTGACGAAGTTGTCAACCCCCTTCTTCGACGCGATGTGGCGGTAAATCTTGCCCGCCTCCACGACGGCGACCAGGTATTTCGACGCGATCGACCTCAAGGCGGACTCACTGACTTCGAACGCCTTCTCGATTCCAGGAATCTGTACCGTCCCCACCAGGGCCCGGTGCTTGGCCGCGAAGGCACTGACATCCGCACCACTTGCCGCTCGTCCTATAAAATCCGCTACATCAAGTGTGAAGAAGTCGCTGGCGTCGAGGAATACGTCTACGTTGGACAGCCCGATATGGTCGGCATCCACGAGGTAGGGGTCTTTCCAGCCGCAGGCAGCGACCGCCGCGTCCGCCTCGCGCCGCACGTCCGCCGGCTTGGTGCCAATGATGTTATGCTCCCGGTTTGACTTGTTCCACACGGGCGTGATGTCGATACCCGCCTCTTTGGCCTTCATCAAACCAGTCAATTGCGCTTTTCCCTGGTGGCCGAACCTGTCGCCGATGCCAAATGAGTACTTCGCGAGAATCATGCATCACCTCTTCAAGCAGTTGTCTCCAGATTGCCAAGGCACCCACTGAGAACGTCGGTGGTTTCGGCTGTCGCAGTAGAAACATAATTGATGCCGGCGGAAAAGCAAGAAATCTCTCACCGAGCAGGACGTGTGCGAGGAGAAATCCTGGCGGGCTCAAGCAACGGCTCGCTGGGATTTCCAG
>CAYNQP010000657.1:0-2690 GCA_964399325.1 uncultured Pirellulales bacterium | reverse complement strand
GCAGTTTGACCTTTGGCAGGCGGACGGTTGGATTGCCGGGTACCGACCAGTACGCCGAGAGCAGCCATGTCTCGGGGACGACATCGCCGCCGCTGAGTCGTTCGCAGCTTCCGAACGCGCCGGGACTGCGCCAATGGTCGTAGCCGAAGTAGTCCGTGACCAGCAACTGACTGTACCGGCCCATGCTGGCCGGGCCGCTCGGACCCCTGAACACCGTGTTCGATTCGGACAGATAGCCCACGTAGTTCCAGTAGTAGCAAAACGTTCCACCGAAAGGATCGGAGGGCACGGGGGTGTCCGGATTGTCCCAGTCGTCGCCGGCGTCCCAGGCTTCCTTGAGGTACTTGTGTTTCTGCGGGGCGCTGGGGCAGGACATGGTCTCGCCATCCTGAATATAGTCGTGCAGGTAGGCGCTCATCGAACGGTGGACACGAGGAGTTCGGTTGCGGTTACCGGTCATCTTGGTGGGATCGGACCAGTTCCACCTGTCGTTGAATCCGACCGTGGCCACCGAGTCGGGATAGCGGTCGTGGTGGTCCGCGGCGAAAAGGCTCAGCGCGGTGGAGACCTCTCTCTGAGCGCGCATGGCGAGCATGGAATAAACCTGACGCCGGACGGAACCTATGGCCGGGACGAGGATAGCCATGAGAACTGAGACGATAGAGATTACCACAAGCATCTCGACGAGCGTAAATGCTTTCACCCTACCGGCTCCACCAGAGATGTTCTTCCACCTCTTGCCGATCTGACAGTCCTCCGATTTCCAGGTAGCTCAACTGCCTACCGGTTACTGAATCAACGTCCTATTATATCTTCGAACACCACCTTCTACAAGCCCAATAGTCTATGTACGCTGCTATTCGTGAAATAGTGCGACATTTTCCCATAACACCAGATATCGTACACCGATACCATCTGACCACCACACCTTGGGCCTGCAAAGGCGTGCCGGCCCTCAAAATACCACCCAACAATTCGGGTTGATAAAGGACGCCGAGAGCAGCTACTACCAGTGGAGCCCCCCATCCCAACCGGACTGTCGGGGCCAGTGAATGCCCCGTGGCTGGGAACAGCCCACTCGACGTCCCTGCTCTCGGTTCGCCCTTGCCGGCGTCGCCGCCGGCGCTCGGATTCCCACCACCGCACTCAAGCGTGCATATGCCGTGCAGGAGTTACTCCTCAACGAAGACACAATCACCCTGCATCAATCCGAAGCCAATCTATATTCTATTTTCAAGATGTCTCTACACTTGTATCATCTGCGGCCCCGTCTTCGTCCGCCGGGCCGGTCAGTAGTCACGGCTCTTGCTGGCATAGAGCGTCCCGCCGTAGGCGCCCATGTTGATAATACCGCCGTTAGGTTCAAGCTCCGCTTCGTAATAGTCACCGGGGTTGCCGGCGTCGACGCACGGGCTCGTCTCGATGTCCGTCATCACCCAGGTGTCAAACTGCGACACGTACCGGCCATACACGGACTTCAGGTGAAAGTCTCGTTTGTCGGGGTCCGGATTGAACGGATCGACGAACAGCGGGTTCCCGCTGATGTTGTGCGCCAAGCGGTCGGAGTTGCCCTGAACAAAGCTGTAGTAGTAGGTCTTGGTCCCAAACACATCGCCGTCGGTGTTGTTCCAGAAAATACAGTTGACGATATACGGCTGAGCACCCTCGTACACATGGATTCCGCCGCCGTTGTTGACGATCGTCAGATTCCTGAGCGTCGGGGAAGCACCTTCATCACAGTAGATTGCGCCTTGTGGGCATTCTCTGATCACGAAATTGGCCAGAATGCTCTTGGAACTCTCGGCGTAGTAGAACGAGACTGCAAAGTCGCGTGGGCCCTCGAGAACGGCCGCGTCGGCGGCGCTGCGAACAGTAAGCGCCTTGCCCATATAGGTCAGTTCTTCGCGGTAAACACCGGGCCAGACGAGGATCGTGTCGCCGCTTTGGGCCGTGTCGATCGCCTTCTGTATGGTCGCGAAGGCCTGTTCGCGACTCCGTCCGTTGTACCAGTCGTTGCCGCCGTTGGCAGGCACATCCACATGCCAGATGGAGTGCTCGGCGCTGTGGCTGGCCTCTCGCGTGGCCCCGTAGGCGCCCATGTTGACCCGACCGCCGTTCGGCGACGGCTCGTCGGCGGACGACATCGAGAGGTCGCCCGCGTCGATGCAAGGGCTATTGAGGTCGTCATCATAGACCCAGCCAGCCACTTGCGGGCTGTACCAACCGTAGGTGGACAGGAGGTGGTAATCCCCCGCTGCTACATTCGCAAAAAATGGGTACAGATTGAGATTGCCCTCACCCCCGTAGCCACCCTCGATGTCCGAGTAGGTGACAGAATTGTCCAGCCCGGGGTTGTTGACGACCAGCGGAGTGGAGCCATTGCCCCAGACGATGGTGTTGGTGACACAGAGGTTCGTACCGGTCGAATAGAGGCCGCCGCCCGACGACTGGGGAGGCGGAGGCTGGTTCTGGGCGATCGTGCAGTTGGTCACGGTCATACCCAAGGCCGACTCGGTGTAGATGCCGGCGCCGGTCCCAGCGGTATTCGACGCCACAACGCAATTCTTGATGGTCACGTCGGCCAAGGTCCCGGCGCAGTAGAGGCCGCCACCGTTCATGCCGGCCGGCGCGGAGTTGCCGGAGATCCGACAGCCTCCAATCAGAGCAGCACTGTCCAAGCAGTAGAGGCC
>CAYNQP010000656.1:0-2706 GCA_964399325.1 uncultured Pirellulales bacterium | reverse complement strand
ATCCGCATCAGCCGGGTGAAGACCCGGGCGAAGGCCTTGATCAGCAAAGGCATCACACGCAGGTGGTACAGAATCGCGATCAGCGCCGAGAAGAAGATGATCGTGGGAAAGCCCTGAAACGCCAGGATGAACCCTATGGATTCCTCGCCGCCTTCGTTGGTCTGTCCCGGCCCCAGCGCCAGCCGGCCAAACACAAACCGCGCGCCGGCTCCGGCAGAATCGATGACCTTCACCACAGCGTCGTTGACAACGAGGAAGGCCCTGGCGCCGGCCGGCACCACGAAGATTAGCAGCCCCACTGTAAGCTGCAGAGCCACACCCCAGCCGATCAGCCGCCAGTTCATGTTCCGGCGCTGGGCGGAAAGGGCCCAGGCCACCCCGATCAAAACAAAGAGCCCCGTGAAGCTGACGAGATTGTGGATATCCATATCGCTGGTTTCAGCTCATGTGTGCGTGTGCTCCATCCCAGAGGCGATCACGCGGTGGCAGTCTTCTCTTTGTTCGTGTCACCGAGCCGCACAATGGCGTAGACCAAGGCAGCGAGCAGACCTCCCAACAGCCCGAGTATGATCCACATCCCGGACCCGGCGTTTCGCTGGCGCATGTCCTGATAGATCCACACGGCCACTAGAATTCGCACGATCAGGCAGCCGAGCAACAGGACGGCCAGGCCGCCACCCTCCCGCTTGTTCTCACGGTCGAGTTGCTGCTCTCTGGCCCTCAGTTCCAGTTCCTCCATGCGTCGCTGGAACTCCAACTTCGCCTCGTGCTCCTGCAGCTTCAGCTCGCGCATCCGCATTTCCATCTGGTATTCGGGGCCTGCCTCAGGCGGTGCCTCTTGACAGACGGCAGTCGCCCCGAGCAAAGCCGCCAGCACCAACACCCATGCCCATTGTCTCATAGCTGTTCTCCTTCCAAAGACGTTCACAAGCTCAATAGCCTATTCTAAGGCGGGACCGATGCTATCGCCAGTCCCTATTTGCGGATGTGGACCTTGACACCCCTTCCCGGAGCCGGTAGCATAAGGTTTCTGGGACAGTGTCGTGGTGTTTGGATACCGGTCGAGGTACGAGAAATGGCTTCACTTATTATCACATCGGGAAAACGCGAGGGCGACTACTATCCGCTCGGTCGTCGGACAAATGTCATTGGGCGCGACGAGGCCCTGCTTATCCAGATCCTGGACAACATGGTCTCCAGGAAGCACATGCAGATTCGCTTTGACGAAAAGGCGGGCAGGTACTGCGCCTTTGACATGAAGAGCCGCAACGGCGTCTACGTCAACAACCACAGAATTGACGGCGAGAGAGTCCTGTCCGACGGGGATATTATCATGATCGGCCTGACGACGCTGCTGTTCGTCGACAAGGATTTCAAGGACAAAGACAGCGCCCTGATGCACTACAAGAAGGTCGGCGAGCGATTGCGGGTGACGAGCTACGGTCCCCGGGATCTCAGCCAGTTTCCTGATGCGCCACAGCCAACGGCGAAGAGCGAAACAGGCCATCCCATCGTTCCTTGAGGATTCGTGTGCCCACGGCGGTCAACTCACCGGTGGCTCGCGGCCAGATGGGCGGCGAGGAACCCCCAAGCGATGCCCACAATGGCACCCACCGCGTGCGCCGTATTGGCCACGTGGCCGATGAGGCCGCTCAGGCACAGAAAGAACCAGATGATCATCATGGTGACCGTTTGTGGGTGAAGTGCCAGACCCGCAGCGGGGTTGTACCGACCCTGCATCCAGATATAGCCAAGCAGACCATAGACCACGCCTGACATGCCGCCAAACGTTGGGCCGCTACGAAGGTATTGGCCGACGTTCGACGTGGCGGCGATGACCAGTACCATCACCAGCAGCATCCAGGTACCCCTGCGAGCCTCGATCATACTGCCCAAGTCGCGCAGCCACAGCATGTTGAAAAACAGGTGCATTATCCCGAAGTGAATGAACATGGGCGTGAAAAGCCGCCAGATCTGGCCCCGCCGAATCTCGGGCAGGCCACGTTGCGATTCGACGTACTGCCCGTTGGTGATGTACTGCGTAATGGAGAAAGGTTGGAGACGTTCAGTGTCATCGCCCAACTTCGTCACGAGCGACACGAGCACGCTGATGGCGATCAATACGATGGTCAGGACGCCATACCCGACAGGGGACCTGTAAAACATGGTCCGCGCATCTACCACGCGGGCGCGTTTCGGCACGGACTGCTCCTGCTCGCGGTGCCTCCGCCGGACTCCTTCGTGAGCCGCTTCGGCAAAGGAATGATCCTCCGGGTCCTGCGCGAATCGGCTCAGCAGGGCGGCGGCGTCCTCGACGCGGTGCTCATCGAGGACCCAGACTTCGCAACTGCCGTCGTCGCCCTGTTCCACCCGGCTTTCAATCCCCTGGGCATAGAGGAAGTTGGTGAAACGATTCGCTCGCGTTTCATCCTGGAGTTGTCCAATCAATCGCATTCTACCCGCCCAATTATCTCTTGCCGCACTCTGTCAGTCGTGCCTTCAGGAGCGCGAAAAGACATCAGAATGAACCTGTTTCGTCCATCTTACGGAATCGTGGCACGAGACGCCAGTAGAGACGCAATATTTTGCGCCTCCAGAATCCTGGGCCTCTGAGGCGCAAGATCTTGCGTCTCTACAAGGGATTCCTGGCACCACTAGGAGCCTGTCGGGAAACCTGTAGCAAGTATTGACATTTTTCGTTGCTCC
>CAYNQP010000655.1:0-2706 GCA_964399325.1 uncultured Pirellulales bacterium | reverse complement strand
TACGGTGCATCTGGCGCAGACAAACGTGAGCAGAAACGCCACCAGGACGAACCGGGCCAAATGCGATGCGCGCGACGGCTCGCTGCTTTCGTTGCCTGAATTGTCGACAGTCATGCGATGTCTCCTGCTCTCTACTGCCTCCATCAAGAGCGCCGGACAGCTATGTCATGGCCATCGATCGCTCGACACGTTCTGTTGACGGATGCGTCACCAACACCCTGGCCACGCTACCGCCGGTCAGAGGTACGGCAATCCACATGCCACCTTCTACTCCGCAAACGGCGTAGCACCAACCAATCGGCCATGGAGTGAGAACCCACGTCCACGTCCTCTCGGCATGGATTCTTATTCAGTGCCGCTATTGGACGCGGCTTTCCCCGTCTCAGCCACGGCCTGCATGACGGCCCTGCGAGCCATTCTCGAGATAAGCACCATCACGATAACACACACCGCGAGTCCGCCAATGATCGCCAGGTCATGCAGGCGCGCGGTTCGTGCATCGACGCCGGCCATCCGGGCCACGTGCTTGGCGGCGTGACCGAAGTAGACCTCGATTGCCAGATTGGGGGTCAGGGCAAGGCACGCTATCAGGAACCCGGAGAACCGGACACCGGCGGCGCCGAGTAGATAACTCATCGTCGCCGGGTTCAACGGCGCCAGGCGCAGAAGCACCTGGAGGCGGAATTGGTCACGACTGACAGCGCGCTGAATAGCCGCCAAGGACGGTCGGGCCGTCAGCGCCCGCTGGATCGGCGTCCGCAGAAGTTGACGCGAGAGCGCGAACTGTAGCGCCCCGGCGAGCAGGCTGCCCGCCACCACCGCTGCGACACCCCACCGGAGCCCGAAGAGAGCGCCTGCGATGATGCACAGCACCGTGTCGGGCAACAGGAACGTCGTCGCCAGAACGAACAGTCCGACAAACGCGAGCACGCCCCACGGGCCAAGATGGGCGATCCAGGACTCGATGGCATTGATGTGCCGGTCGATATCCCGGCCCACCAATACGATGGCGACAAGCAGCAGCACCCCGGTCGCCAGGTAAGGCAGCGCCGCGCGCGAGTGGGCACGCGCGAAGAAGCGTTGGATTCCGTCAGCGCCTTCAGTCTTGTCTTCACCGTGCATCCGTGGTTCCTCAGGCACTGGTTGCTGGGAGTCCGACACTCCAGAGCGAAAATGCTCCGCCGATCAGGCGAATGCACTGCGCCCATAGCATACTCGTTCCCGCCTCCGCATGTCCAGGTGGCAGCCCGGAGGAATCTGCGACAGCAGCATCCCAGCCGTAGCGTCACTCATCGTACATGCGGGCTTCTATGAACGGCGATAGGCGCGTTTGACTTCTTCGGCGATGGCCTGGATGCCGGCGGCGATGGTGGGGTCGTCGGGAGCGTAGTTGAGGCGGAGGCATTCGTGGGTGTGGAGCCAGGGTTCGGTCAGGCCGGGGAAGAAGTAGTGGCCGGGGACGACGATGACGTTGCGGGCCTTGAGGCGTTCATAAAGCTGTTGGCTCGTGATCGGCAGGTTTGGCAGCCAGAGCCAGAGGAAGAACGCCCCTTCCGGCCGGTGGACGCGGTATTCGATGCCGTCGAAATGCTTGCGGACGAGTTCCAGGGCGTGTTGGGCCTTGCTGCGGTAGAACGGCGCGATGATGTCGCGACTGAGGCGAATGATCTCGCCCGAGCGGACCATGTCGGTGGCCAGGGCCGTCCCGAGGCCCCCCGGTGCCAAGCTCGTCACGGCGTTGACGCGGGCAACCATCTCGGCGATCTCCTCACGCGCGATGACGATCCCCGTCCGCGTGCCGGGCAGGCCCAGCTTGGACAGGCTCATGCAGACGATCGTGTTCTCGTTCCAGACGGGATCGGCTTCGGTGAAGACGATATGCGGAAACGGCGTGCCGTAGGCATTGTCGACGATCAGCGGGACGTTCCGGGCCCGGGCGATGTCACTGAGCCGTTCGAGCTCCGCGTTGGTCAGCACGTTGCCGCTGGGATTGGTGGGCCGCGAGACGCAGATGGCGCCGATGTCATCAGTGACATTGAGGTTGTCGAAGTCGATGTGGTACTTGAACAGGTGCTCGTCGAGATACTCGATCCTGGGCCGCAGCGCCGTGAACAGACCGGGCGTCAGTCCCACGTCACTGTAGCCGATGTACTCCAGGGTTAGGGGAAAGAGGATCCTCTTGGTCGCCCCGTCTTCGTAGGGGCCGCCGAAGAGATTGAACAGAATGAAGAACGCCGACTGGCTGCCGTTGGTCAGGGCAATGTTGCCGGGCCCGATGTTCCAGCCGAACTGCTCGCGGAGAAGATTCGACATAGCGTTGATGAACTCGCCACTGCCCGCCGGCGGGCCGTAGTCCCCAATGGCCCGCTCGAACCGGTCTCCGTCCTGGAGCAGGGCCATCATGCTCCGGCGAAAATGCCGCTCGACCTCGGGGATATGCGCGGGATTGCCGCCCCCCAGCATGAGGACATCGTCTTTGCACAAAAACGCCGCGCCGAGGTCGTCCATAAGCTGGCCGATACCCGACTGGATAGCTATCTTGTGACCGAATTTGGATACGTTCATCACTGGCACCGAATCGCACGTCGAAATACCTCTATTCTGGGCCCCCGTGCCGGAGTGTCAATTCATTTCGGGGGAGACGGCATAGAGGTGTGCGAGGAGAAATCCTGGCGGGCTCAAGCGACGGCTCGCTGGGATTTCCAG
>CAYNQP010000654.1:893-2707 GCA_964399325.1 uncultured Pirellulales bacterium | reverse complement strand
CCATTGCGTCTGGCGTTCGGCAGTGTTGACAGGACCAATTCAACGGGCGTCATCGCCTGCGTCCTCTCAAGAGACCATAATCGATCTTCAGGCGGACCAAGCCATCGATCCTATTCAGCACGGTGGTCTGTTCTGGGGAGGTGAGATGCACGCTTGCCAGACCGAACAATAGTCCAGCCAGAATCTCGTTGATCTTGCTCGCCTCCAACGATACCCGACGGTACAATCTGGTCGGCGAGTCTTTCTGGGCCATCGTGGACACGGTGGCCCGCTTCCCTTCCGGCCTCATCCCTCCACCGCCTTTCTGGTTTCCCATGTCCGACGGTCGGGGCATCCATCCTTGAACCAGTGCAGGATTTCGTCGCGGTCCCATCTCACCGAGCCGCCAAGCCGGATCGGTTTGGGAAGCCTGCCGCAAGAGTTCAGCCGCCAGCACTGACGTAGTGAGATGCCGAGCATGTTGGCCAACTCACGGGCCGACATGGCAAGAACCGTCGTACTGCCTACCTTGGGTGTCACTTGTTTGTCCATGTTACTTCGTCCTTTCAAAAATGAGCACCAACTGGCACTCTTCCACGGTTGCGTTGAAAGGGCGGTATGAACGGCGGATACGGCGGAAATGCCGGGGAAGAACTAAAACTGTACGACGCAAACGCCTGAGGAGATTGAATTTACGATGACGAAGATTTTCGGGGGAGATTTACCGCCGGGGGCGGTAAAACGGCAGAAGATGAGTCATTCCCACTCAAACTCTTCCTGAGTCTTTATGGGTAGGTGGGAAGAGTACTGGCCTGTTCTCTTGTCGCAACCGATGAACTCTGTATCAGTGGGCACTGCCTGAAATCCAAGGGCCTGCACCTTTGTGTTGAGTAGCCGGTTCACGTCGCGGACTGCTTCAGACGGTTTGGTCTTCGCGGTGCAGATGTTCGTCTTCACGGCATCCTTCCAGAAAGGACCGGCCCTGAGCAGGCTGAGCAGTACCTCTGCTTTCGACCCTGATCTGAGTCGCAAATCCTTGACTGTACCATCCAAATGGAACTTCGTTCGTGCTTCGTCAACAATGAAGCATGCGTCCCCCGGTGTCTTCCACTCCTTGAATTTGCTGGCCGGCGGCTTCTTCGCACTCTTGCTCTTCTTCAGTCTTGCTGAACTCTTCATAGCCGCACCGGCCTCTTCTTCAAGCATCTCCTGCGGGTGCAGGTGCTGCTTGGTCACGATCATATTCAGCAAGCAGTCATCGGGATACGCACCATTACCAATCTCGTCCTTGAAGATTCCGATGTGGTCTGACACTACCCCCATCAACTGTCTTGCATGTCTCTGATGCAAGATATGCACGTTCGTGAAAACATGGTCAGCACTCTCGCCGAGCCCGTTCTTGATGTCAGCCAACTCGTTGACAAACACCTGAGCGAAGCGTTCCAGACTCATCGTCTTGACTTTCTGCGCCAAGCCAACAAACCCCGCCGCCATAGCTCTATCCCGAATCTCTGGTCTGCGCCCAAGAAAAAGTTCGACCTTGTACAACTGCTCAGGATCATTCTCGGCACACCGCGCTGCAAGTGTGGCAAACCGTCTATCGAGACATTGAGAACATAGGCCGCGATTTCCAGAAGATCGCGCAATGAGAGCGACGGGAAGTGCAAACAGTATCATTGGTACTCTCTCCTTTCTTTGAAATCTGATCGCCTGGTAATGTACCGTTGGCGCGTTCCCTCCGCAAGTGGAGACAGATCCGACTCCTCCTCAGTCTTGTCTGCAAGAACGTCCTGAGTACATGGTTGGAGGTGTGCAGGCCCACCGCTGCCAAGAGG
>CAYNQP010000654.1:0-883 GCA_964399325.1 uncultured Pirellulales bacterium | reverse complement strand
ATGAACTTACCGATAGTGAAGAGACCGCGTTGGTCAGCTCTGTTGTTGGAGCACGACCGGCCGGGCCAGAATTGCCTGGAGGTGTACAAGCCCACCGCTGCCAAGAGGATATAGGCCAACGTGAGGAGCAGAGTCACCTTGGGTTCGCACCGTGGTCAAAGGCTATCTCACGCGGGAGTTCCATTGATAAGAACCCAATTTTCTGATACACATATACACGATGGTTGCTTGCAGGAGAACCTCTGTGGCAAAACTGGCTTCTGGTTAAGTTGACGATGTCGCTTGAAAACATATCGCTTGGGCAGGTTGTAGACACCATGGCAGAGGGCGTCTTTGTTGTAGACGCCTCGCGCTGCATTGTTCTGTGGAACAAAGCCATGGAGCTGCTCACGGGCTATTCTGACTCAGAAGCACTGGGGAAAGACTGCAGTTTTCTCCAGTGTGATGGGTTGCGAGTCTCTGGCGGTGGTCCGCGCAACTGTCCGTTGCAGGACCCGAGCAAAGCTGGCGCAGGGCAGTGGGAGTGTCTCCTTCGTGGCCGTCATGGCGAGCAGATCCCGGTATTGAAGAATGCCTGCATACTCAAGGATGCAAATGGCCAAACCGTAGGGCTTGTCGAGACTATCACCGACTTGCGTCCCTTGAAATACCTTGAGCAGCAGGTAGCCGAACTCGATCATGCCTCGGTTCCAGTCCGTCGCATGGGACGATTGGTGGGAAAAAGTCATCGGATGCAAACAGTCTATGAGCGCATTCACTTGGCGGCCAACTCGCAGGCGACGGTACTGATTCTGGGCGAAACGGGTACGGGCAAGGAATTGGTGGCTGAAGCCATCCACTTTGCCAGCGCGCGCAAACACGGTCCTTTTGTCAAGGTCAACTG
>CAYNQP010000653.1:0-2710 GCA_964399325.1 uncultured Pirellulales bacterium | reverse complement strand
AAATATGGAGCAACGAAAAATGTCAATACTTGCTACAGGTTTCCCGACAGGCTCCGGATAGGTAAGCCCCGCACGGCCTGCTAGCGCCTGCAGGGTAAGCTTCAGCCGCCGCCGCAGGACCCGAATGATCCTGAAATCATACACGCTGTTCAAGCCAAACTCCTTCCAACCAAGGCGCCGTCGATCAATGGTGCGCATTGAGCCGATCCCCTGTTCCACATCCGCATGCAACGCAGTCGCGGGGCCCGGCCTGACTCTTCCATATGAAACACCAATGTGCCTCATTAGTAAAACCAATTTCATGGGCCCATCCGCGGGCATCGCGCATCGAGGAAGCACAACACCATGGATCCGCCGCAGAGATGGTCGGGCACAAGGGCAGTCTTATAGGACACACGAACGGCCACCGGAGGAACACTATCACAAATCCATATATCTACTATGGTTTCACGTGAATGCGCACGCATGCCCAGCATGTCGCCCATCCGATACCCCAAATATCAAAGCGGTTTGACATTGTCGAACAGGCCTTCTCTGAATGCCATAAAGAAGGTTTACTCCCACCCTGTTTCCGGTCGATTCTGCCCCCCGGAATGGCGCCCCGCAATCAGGCTGGGACAAGGCAACAAGGGAGGGACCAATACGCCTGCGCCAGTCACGGCTGGCGAACCCACTCTGACAGGTGCGTCCGAATCAGATGATTCCCGGACAAATGGCATTGTCTCAGCGTACGGGCAAGATCCAGAAAGCTCACTGAGGAGACGCAACGATGGCGGCAGCAGCAAATCAAACCAGCAGCCAGGACAGAACGATGCTCGATAAGGAAGGCAAGTATCTAACCTTCGCCCTGGCCTACGAAGAGTATGGTCTGGAGATACTGAAGGTCCGCGAAATCATCGGCTACATCAATGTGACCGCGGTCCCACAGACGCCCCACTATGTCAGGGGCGTGATCAATCTACGGGGCCAGGTCATCCCGGTCATCGATCTGCGGACCAAGTTTGGCATGGAGGCGGCTGAGGTCACCGACGAGACCTGCATCATTGTCGTCGAGATCGCCCACGCGGGTCGCGAGTTCAGTGCCGGCATTGTGGTGGACCGTGTCCAGGAAGTGCTGGACATCGCCGGCCAACAGATCGAAGAGGCCCCGCAGTTCGGCGCATCGGTCAACACCGATTTCATTCTCGGTATGGGCAAAGTCGGCGACTCCGTCAAGATTCTCCTGGACATCGACCGGGTGCTCGCCGGGGATGGCCTGGGTTCCTTGGCCCGGGGCGTCAACGCCGGATCAGTCTCAACAACCGAGGGGGACCGACAGAACGGCCGCTGAAGCAACCGCCGCCCGCGCAAGGGCTGCATGCAGCGATGTGCTTTCGCCCTACGCCGGCCGAGACCGAGAATGTCAACACGGGCCCGTTTGTTCACGTGTTCCGGAGGAGTAGATGTCGAAGGAACGTGGCGTGTTTCTCTTCAACCAAGCGAAGGAGCTAGACCATGCTGAAAAACGTCAGACTGCAAACGAAACTGCTAACCATCGGCATCGTCATGACCGTTATCCCGCTCGTGGTCATCTCGGCCGTGGTCCTCATCCAGAACCAGCGAATGGTCGAGGTTGCCGAGCAAGGAAGCACCGATCTGGCCTATGCCGATCTGGACCACATTGCCAAGAATGTCTACGGGATGTGAAGGCGCAGCAGGAAATGCTGCAAGAGAACGTCGGCGCCTTCCTCGGCGTGGCTAGGCACATCCTGCGGGGCGCCGGACAGGTCCAACTGGCGACCGAAACATCCCGCTTGATGAGGGCGAGGAATTCGATCACTTCAACTCATAGTGCGCTTGCCCGTCAGGTCTGCGTTCCAGGTGGCTCGCCGAGCCACCTGGAACGCAGCAACACCAGCGAAACAGTCTGGCTAAGACCGTCTTGACTTTGGCCCGGAACTTGCCGCCGTCAACAAAGAGCGTATTGCCTTCGATCAGGCTCAACGCCGGGCCGTCATCCCGTCGGAACCGGGCAATCGTCTTGAAGTCCGGCTTGAGACCGCCGGCCAACCAGATAAAGAAAAGATTGTCAGACAAGGCCCCCTCCAGTTTGCGGCGGCTGCGTACGCCATAGGAATGGCCCAAGACGATTTCGTCCTTGCCGTCTCCATTGAGGTCAGAGACCATGAACTGCATGTGGTGGGCCCCTTCGCGAATGTTGCAGCCCAGACTAATCCGCCAGAGGAACGTGCCGTCCATCTTGTAGGCTTCGAGGATCGGTGGGTGGGTTCTCAATCCACGCTGCCGGCACCGACCAATTTGATATTCGGGCGAGGCGGCGCGGCCATGCCTTCACCCATGAAAAAGCCGGTGTGAGTGGGCTGGTTGTAGGCCACGTTCTGCCAGGCCACGCTCAGCCGGTAGATGGGATCGTGCATGAACGTATAGAAGCGGCGGTCCGTCGGTATCGTGGTGGTGAAGATGCGCAGTTCCCGGCCGTCCCGCGTTCGGGCGATCAATTCCTCCCGCCAGTCACCCAGGATGTCGGCACAGAGACACGGATTGGATTTCGATCCGTTGTTGCCGGCGCAACCGTAGTCTCGACCGGCCAGCAATCTCGTCGCGGTCCCGCCGGCGTAGTCCCACTTGTCGATATCGACGCCGTTGAGGATCTCGCGCAGGACGTCGCCATCCCACCAGATCCCCATATTACAGGAGCGGGGCTTGGTGT
>CAYNQP010000652.1:0-2732 GCA_964399325.1 uncultured Pirellulales bacterium | reverse complement strand
TCAGTGAAGCCTTGCTGCTTGATGAACGAACGCTTAGGCGATACGTCAAGGCCTACCGACAAGGCGGTATCGAAGGATTGCTGGAAGTACGATTTCAAGGGAGCCCGTGCCATCTCAATCCAGAACAGATCAGAGAACTGGATGAACATCTCCAGAACAATCTGTATACCCATATGCGAGAGATTCGTCAGTACATCGAAAACACCTTTGGGGTGACCTATTCCATTTCTGGCGCGACCCAACTGCTCACACGCATGCGATTTGTCTACAAGAGACCCAAACATGTTCCAGGCAAAGCAGACCGGCAAGCCCAGGAAACCTTTCTGGCACAATATGAGGATCTCAAAGAGCACAAGCATCCAAATGATCCGATCTATTTCATGGATGCGGTCCATCCTCAGCACAACAGTGTCCCGGCCTATGGCTGGATCAAGAAAGGCCATGAGGCGGAACTCAAGGCCAACTGTGGCCGACAACGATTGAACATCAACGGAGCCGTTGATGTCGCTAGCCTCAAGGTGACTGTTCGTTTAGATGACACCATCAATGCCGATTCGACGATCCACCTCTTCAAACAAATCCAACGCAAGCATCGCAAAGCAAGAACCATTTACATCATCGCCGACAATGCCGGATACTACCGTTCTGGTCTTGTTAAAGAGTATTTGGAGACCAGCCGAATCAAGTTGATATTCTTGCCGGCTTATTCACCCAATCTCAACTTGATCGAGCGGTTGTGGAAATACTTCCGAAAGGTCGTGATGTACAACCGCTACTATCAAACGCTCCAGGACTTCACCGAAGCGGCCGAGGCGTTCTTTGCCAACATCAAAACCCATCGCAAAGCCCTCCGTTCGCTACTCACGGAAAACTTCCACCTGTTCACAACCTGAACCGGACAAAGTCAACTGGGACTGGTATAATCCTATCCGACTACATATCGGCCGGTTCCCGGCGATGCCCGGGAACGAGAAAGTCCATTCCTGCCGCTGTCAGGAAGTCGGAGACTTGAGGCAGCTTCAGACAGTAGTATCCCAGCACGAGGAACGCCAGGAAGAAGATCGCCGCCCAGAAGCACTTCCAGAACCGGGACTTTCGATAGAACTCCCGTCCAGTTGGGAAAGGAATGCCGGGGTCCCGAGTGCGCCACAAGTGGTCGGCAACGGTCAGGAAGACAAGGTCGAGGCCACCAAGGATGCGTACTTGTCCGGGCGCAGCAATTGCAGAAATGAGCAACAGCGTGCCAAAGAGCGCTGCGAATTTCCCGACCATGGACAGTTCCCCAAGGATGTGATCTATGAACGTCGTGAGCGTTGATTTTGCGTCAGCCATTGGCATCCTCACCACAATACGAGAGTCCGGCCGGGTAGGGCTCGTTCGACTTCGCTCAGAGCACGCCCTGAGCACCCCCGAACGGGACATGCTTGCCCCACCGAATCACTTTGCACCAATTTACAACGCACCCATCCACAGAACAAGGATGTCCCGTAGGGCGTGCACCGCACGCCATTTCTTCTTACAGCCCGGCAGGCACAACAACGCACCGCCGACACCGATTCAAAGAACCCGCATCAGGGGAATTTGCCTATCCTGCCTGGCTGGGTGTGACCGCCGAGTGACAGTCCCGATTTTCCTGACCCTCGAAGTCTCTAATGCCCGTCCGAGATTGGTACGATGTTGCACGAATTCCACCGCGATTCCGCTACCTTGAACCTCCGGTCTTGACGGGTATGGGGATCAAGTACCACCTTGAGTACCTTTTGCCTGTTAGGGAATTGTATTCCCTGACTCTTTCATTGTACTTGGCCAATCTAGTTTCATAATCACTATACAGGCGCCTGTACTCCTGAATCACTGCGTCGGGTGACATCGTTCCAGAGATGCTTTCCGCGTTTCGACGAGCAGCGGCCTGACCGACGATCTTGTGTATCTCTTCGTTGTTTGATTCTAGGGCTGCCTCAGTGGTCTCAATCCATGCCTTTTCAGTTTCTAAGAAGCGTCTTGCATTCTCCATTTCTTGTATTACCCTGGCATCTCGCCATTCATAGTATCTCCACAGCCCGAGATCTATTGATCCGATCAGAAGTAATGGCAAGAGGAACGCGAGGGCACGCTCCAAGTCCGCGTGGCCATGCACATCCGCATTAGTCCTAACATGAATCGGTCCGACTGCGACCGAGAGCTTCCGCCTGAGGACTTCTTCCTTGATGACGAGTTGTGCTTCGGATGAATAACCATCCCAGTCCTCACGAACAGCTCTAACGAGCTCTTCGTCGCTTTCTCGTGCCCAAGCTTGTTTGATCTCTTCGATTCTGTTGCGCTCACGTCTCATATCACGGGCCTTAATGTCGCAGCCCAGTCTATCAAGCTCGCCTCGCGCCCACCATCCGTAGCGCAGGTCACAGTTCCTCTCTTCTGCGTGAATTGGGAACTCGGGAGACGCCGCACATTGGGTGGAAGTGCGTAGGAGTCAGACTTGCACATTCTACACAGCGCCTTCATCGTTCGGGTTCTCCGCTGGGCCCCGCTCATTTGCTGGCGGCCTCAGTACCTTGGCTTGCTTTCGTTTCCTGACTTCGAGCTTCTTTATGCTCTCGGCGGGGGGAAGGCTCTCGGGCATGGTTCCGCCGAGTTCCTGAATCGTCTTGCGGACCTTGGCACCGACCTGAAAGTGGGTGCGGCTGGCCTGTTCTTTGCCGGTGGCTTTGTCGCGGCGGAGTTTCTCTTCCGTC
>CAYNQP010000651.1:841-2737 GCA_964399325.1 uncultured Pirellulales bacterium | reverse complement strand
CGGCGGATCAAGATACGCGGCAAACGCCTCCGCCTGCACCACGAGTGGCGAAGCCATCTGCCCTTCGTCTTCTGTGTTGTGTCCTGCCTGCTGTTCCTTGAACGCCGCCACCACGCCGGGACGATTCCGCAGCCTGTCAAGCTCGGGATCGCCTCGCTTCCATTGGTCCACACAAAGCGCAAAGACGCCACACGCAGCCAGGATTGCACAAAGGCCCGGGATGTACAGCATTCGTGCCATCAATCGCCTACAAAAACGGGGTCTGTTCCTACCGAGCCCCTAGCGAGTTCCGGGAAACTGGGGTCCGTCCTAGCCCCCTATTTGTCCCCCGTCCTCACAGCATGCTAACGCGGCCTGCTGGTTTGCGTCATAGGACATCTGAGCTCCCAAACATTCTCCCGCCTCATAGTCAATCGATTCTCCACAAGTAACGGGACTCGCGGCAACTGAAGTACTTGCCTCCAAAGGCATTGCGCAAGCTGTCGGAAAGGGACTCGAGAGTTGCTTCAATTTCATCATGCGACAATTCTTCAACAGACAGGTAGACATCGAACGAAAGCTCGCTAACCCGCCGACTGTCTTGGTCGAACCGGATGAGGACATGGACGAAGCCGCTTTTCCACAGTTCGTGGCGGTAGACCAAGAAGATCCGACTTCCCTCTGTGTGTGCGCGCAGGCGACGGTTCCACTCGATCCGGGTCATCCGACTGTCCATACCAACCAACCTCGCTCTCCAAGGAGCGTAGTCGCACGCAGCCAGGCATCCATCAAGACTGTCATAGAAGCTATCGCTTGGGTCCAGGGCTTGGCCAGGAGTCAATCGATACTCATGGTGATCCACATCAAGAGGCAGCTGATCAATAGGTTCCCACACATTCTTTGAGAAGCGAAACCAAGGATCGTCCTGAAAGTCTACCGTGGCCTTCGTCTCAATGGCACCAAACTCTCTATGTATGAGTTCTGAAACACGTTGCAGCTTCAGAGCGTATGTCCTTTCAGCTTCGGTGTACTCCGCTCGAAACGCGCCCACCATTGAGTCGATTAGGAGCCTCTCGACGACTGCCCCCTTGGAGCAGTAAATCCACACAAGAGAGAAATCGTCACTGCCGCCGCACACGTACCTAAGCAAGACCGCATCGTTTTCTCGGAAAGCCCGCTGCAGTACATACTCCTTGGTCGTTGTGGACCATTCATCGATCGGCTCCGCTTCCCAGATCTGCCAATCGGCCGCGGGGCTGCAGGATATTTCCGCAAAGCACCGATCCAGCCTATCGAAGAACCCTGCTGATATTGCTGTATCAGTCAAGGTAGTCTGCACGGTAGTCCTCACACCCATCGCAGCTTCCTCAGAAGGGGATTTCAATGAGTCCTATGCCCTTGGTCGTCATCCAGTTAAGTAGTTCCCCTGGGAAATTCGCAGCTTCGTCTGTCGCCGCCAAGTGCTGATGCCAGGGTTCTTCAACAGCCCCTCCGTCCCTAGTTTCCCATCAATCATACCGTTCCCGGCACTTCATCTTCGGCCGGGTGACGCCGAATAGATGTTTGGAACTCCCGCGAAAAAAGCCCTTAGCGCGTCCCGAACAGCGCTGAGGGGACCGTCCCTTCGACAAGCTCAGAGCCTGCCCTGAACCCCGTGAAGGGACCGGCTTGACAACGCCTTGCTCATAGATGTCCCCAGAACTCCCTTTATTTCTTCGTCGAAAAAGGATATACCCCAAACACCGTCAATTCTGAGGGCAACTCAACAAGGACATTCGGCTCGCTCTGACCCTTGTCTTCAAGATTGAGCTTCATGAGCTTCCCCGCTCCGGATATGATTGCTTCCTTTGCTGTTGCATATTGCACAGTCACAGACGGATCAAGTTTGACCGAGATGACGGCATTGTCTCCGGCGAC
>CAYNQP010000651.1:0-831 GCA_964399325.1 uncultured Pirellulales bacterium | reverse complement strand
CATAGAAGTACCAATTTCCTGAAGGTCTGCCTTGGATGAGATTTCCAGTGGCAGGGTCTTTGTCTCCCTTGATATCGTAAATCCCTTGGATGACCGCGACATCCCCGAACACCCAAGACCTTGCACTCTCTCCAAGCGAGTGAATGCGCCATAGATCACGCATGCGATTGTGGAAGAGATACGTGTATCTGTATGGCTCGCCCGGCGCCGTAAAGTCGGATATCTTTCGACCATATACAGCAATCCCTTCAGAACGCCCCGTTATAAGCCATTGACTATCTGGATAGTCTTTCAATAGAGAGCTGAGTCGGGAGTCCATGGCACGAAAAGAGCTACTCGTCCTCCACCCATCGATGTGCATTCCGAAAACCTGGCCTTTCGTAAACTCAATATCGTCCGAGCGGCTGGCTTGGATGCGATTATCTTTGCCCCGAAACAGAATTCTGCTCGCAGACTTGTCGTCGCCAAGGTGGAGCCAGACAGGCTGTTTTTCTTGTCGATTGTAGAAAATAGAGAACGTGAATTCCTCTTCCGTCGGAATCCTCTGATAGCCCTTGAACGTCTCAGAAAGATCAAGCTCATACAACCTTCCACCATCCGTTGTCAAATAGAGCTTCCTGTCGGTCGATTCATAATGTGTATCGCAAACACTCTCCCGAAGAACCGGCACGTCAACGGCCTCAATCTGATTCTTGCTCTCGGAAGTACTTACGACGTAAAGCTGCCCCCTGTCTCCAACAATCAGAAAGTTGGGATCTGCAGCGATTGCATGTGGTACGCCATGCATTCCGACGATAATTGCTATCAGAAGCCCAAAAAGCAAGATTCGAG
>CAYNQP010000650.1:0-2743 GCA_964399325.1 uncultured Pirellulales bacterium | reverse complement strand
CCCTCCTTGCGCAGATCGGCCGCCATGCGATTCAGTTCGGCCACGTGCATGAACCGGTCGGGGAAGATCTTCTCGATGACGACGCTGTTGCCGTCCGCCAGGGCCAGCAGCGCCATGAGCTGGGCTTGCAGATCCGTGGGGAAGCCCGGGTAGGGCTGCGTGGTCACATCGGTGGGTTTAAGGTGTTTGCTGCCGGCCACCGTGCAGCCGCTGCCGGTCGCCTCCACGATGATGCCGATGTCCCTGAGCTTGTCCACCACGGCCATCATGTCGTCGAGCCGACAGTTCACGAGATTCAGCTCGCCTGCGGTAATCGCGGCGGCCACCATGAATGTCCCGGCCTCGATGCGGTCGGGAATCACCTCGTATTCCACCGGGTGCAACTGGCTGACTCCTTCGATGACCAGGCGCGGCGATCCGATGCCGCTTATTCGGGCTCCCATCTTGTTCAGACAGTGGGCCAGATCGGCGATCTCGGGCTCACAGGCGGCAGATTCAATCACCGTGCGGCCTTTGGCGAGTGTCGCGGCCATCATCACATTGGCCGTCCCCAAGACCGTTGAACCGAAAGAGCCGCCGAGGAAGATACTCGCGCCTTTCAAGCCGCCGGCGGGAGCCTCGGCGATCACGTAGCCGTTCTTCAGATGAATCTCGGCGCCAAGCTCGCGCAGACCCCGCACGTGTAGGTTGATGGGGCGGTCCCCGATGGCACAGCCGCCGGGCATCGACACCTCCGCCCGCCCGCACCGCGCCAGGAGCGGGCCCAGGATACAGACACTCGCCCGCATCTTCCGCACGATCTCATACTCGCCCACCGGGTTATCGACCACTGTTGAGTCGATGGCGACGTGCCCTGCAGGCGTTCGTTGAACCCGGCAGCCCAAATGCCCCAGCAGCTCACCGAAAACGCGCACGTCCGAAAGGTTCGGGACTCCCACAAAGGATGACGGACCTCCGGCCAGAATTGCGGCGGCCATGATCGGCAATGAAGCGTTCTTGGAGCCGTTGACGGTAACCTGCCCCGACAGCCGGACTGGTCCTTCAATCCGAAATACGTCCATGTGCTATTTTCCTTGAAAAGCAGGACCCGCTCTGCCATACTCCGCAAGACTTGGATCCGGGTCGATCATAGTATAGTGCAAGAAAGCGCGATTTTCAATCTTCTTGGGAGTGCTCCAAGACCATTCAGCCAAGAACACCGCCGGTGACTGCCCTGGACACCCTGAAACAACTGGTCAATTCGATTACCATTGTGCACCTGATGAGTCTGGTCGGCCTCGGTTTGTTTGCCGCCTGGCTGGTCCGCACCTCTCTCGGACGAGAGTCGCTGGTCCATTCGCGCCCCCGTCGCAACAGCATGTCGCCTTTTACAGCGTTCATTCCCTTCTCCGTGTGGTTTCTGGGCATCTCCCTCCTACAGTCTGTCGTGGTCACCCTCACCGGTCCCGTCGAAGGCGAGCGGAAGGCCCTTCAGGCCAACGTGACGTTCTGCGTCGGGGCGGCCTTGACCATCGCCGTGATTCTGGCGTTCGCCCGGTTCCACTTCGCTCGAGGGTTGAAGGGATTTGGGTTCAGGTTCAGGACGATCCCCAGAGATCTTGGTGCGGCCTTGGTCGGCCTCCTGGCCATCTGGCCGCTCGTGCTCGCGATGCTCGTTCTCGCGACGGCAATTGGAAAGACTCTCAAGGGCCAGGATTTCGAGATGCCCAAGCACAGAGAGCTGGAACTGATGGCCGAATTTCCCGGCGTCTTTTCGCGGATTCTGATCGTCTTCCTGGCCGTGGTGATCGCGCCGCTCCTTGAGGAGATGCTTTTTCGCGGCCTGCTGCAGACGGTGATCCGCTCCTATATGGGCCGGCCCTGGTCCGCTATCATCATCACGTCGATTCTGTTCGCCATAGTCCACGAGAACTATGAGCACTGGCCCGCTTTGTTCGTGCTGGCCACGGGGCTGGGCTATGCCTATGAAAGGAGTGGGTCGCTGTTTCAGCCCATTTTCATGCACGCGCTCTTCAATGGGGTGACCGTCGCGGCCGCACTTCTCGACCATGCGCGGGTGTGAGTTTCTCGCTTTTTTTCTTATCGCGGGGGGCGTGGGCCAATAGAATAGGCCCCAAATGATCCATTGATGATTGCGGTTTCGACACGCGAACGCAGGTTCGAGATCTTCATTGCTCAGGGGAACTCATGGAGCCGAAAGAACCAAGAGTCAAGATTGAATACGGGACGGAGTTCAGCATCGTCACGTTGATTGACGAGAACATCCTGGAAGACGTGCAGATTAAGAAACTCGAACAGGCGCTGCTTCCGGTGGTCAAGAAGAACGAGGAAAGGAAGCTCATTCTGAACTTTGAGAACGTGCGCTTCATGTCGTCGGCGTTCTTGGGGCTTCTGGTCAAAATCCACAAGCACGTCATTGAAGCCGGGGGGCATCTTCAACTCTACCACATGGATCCCAAGATCTACAAGGTCTTCGAGATCACCCAGTTGACGAAGATCTTCGACATTGTGCTGGGGGAGAACTGAGCCGGGAGATCGTTCAGGCGGAGCGCTTCCGTGCTTTCGTTCTTCCGCTCTCGGTCACAAGCCACCTACAAAGGAATCAGCCGGCGTCATGTAACCGCCGGCTGATTGTCATTGACATCACTTCAGTTTTCCGCACCCTTGCCCCTGGCGGGCTCAGGGGACGTTCGGTTCGTTGGCATCGACATTGTGCAGGCCGCCCAAGCCGACCATGTGGTTT
>CAYNQP010000649.1:0-2745 GCA_964399325.1 uncultured Pirellulales bacterium | reverse complement strand
GTCCTGACCCTGACCGATGTCGGGCTGACGACAAAGCAGCGCGCCATCATCGAGGACGCGATGAAGAAACCGTCGGGCATGATATTGATCTGCGGGCCGACGGGAAGCGGCAAGACCACGACGATGTACGCCATGCTCAACACCATCGACCGCTTCATGCGTAATGTCATTACGGTCGAGGACCCTATCGAAGCCATCCTGCCGCAGGCCAGTCAGATAGAGATCAACCCCAAGGCTGATATCACCTTCGCCAACACCCTGCGCAGTGTGCTCCGACAGGACCCGGACGTGATCAGCGTCGGAGAGATACGCGATGAGGAGACGGCCGAGATTGCCCTGCGCGCCGCGCAGACCGGCCACCTGGTCCTGGCCACGATTCACTGTGACAGCAATGCGACCGCCCTGGTCCGGCTTCTGGACCTGGGGGTGTCGCGACTGCTCTTGTCGTCGGGTCTGAACCTCGTCATGTCCCAGAGACTGCTGCGCTGTCTGTGCGAGCACTGCAAGCGGCCGGCCGAGCTCAGTGACAGCCAGATCATGACGTTTGAGAAGAAGAGGATCGACCGCTCCAACATTCTCCAGCCGGGTCAGTGCAAGCACTGCAATCGGACCGGCTATCGGGGGCGAACCGCCGTCTGCGACATCCTCGTGGCCGACGAACAACTAAAGGCGGACATCGCCAACAATGAATCGCTCGTGGCGAACCTGAGAAGGGAGGCGGGCAACAAAGGCCGGTCCAGCCTTCGCAAATACGGGCTCAGGAAAGTGGTGGACGGCGTCACCAGCCTTGAAGAGCTCAAGAGAGTGATAGGATAAGCAATCATGGTATTCTGGATAGCCATTCTGGTGGGCGTTCTATTTGCGTGGCTGGCCGTCCGGATGGGCTTCTATGATACGTGGGCCCTGCTCTTCAACGTCATCGTCTCCATCTACGTGGCGGTCTTTCTGACCCCATTGGCGACGCAACTCGCCCCTATAAGCGGCGGCGCCTCCTCGTATTGCGTGGCACTGAGCATGATCGTTCTCGGAGGCGGCTGTTTTGCCATCCTGTACGGGTTTTCCTATGTGTTCCTGACGGGGCAGTTCAGCATTCCATTTCCGCGATTCTTCGACATCGTGTTGGCCGCAGCGATGGGCTTCGTGACCGGGTTCCTGGTCCTTAGCTTCGCCGCTCTGGTCGTCACCACGACCCCGTTGGCCCGGCACAAGCTCGTCAGCAGCATTGGATTCAACCGGCCGTCGCAGCGTTCCAACCTCGCCTGCATTGCCTACTGCTGCGACCGGGTTCACGTCGTCGCCGGCTTCGGCGCGAGCGAGGACGCCACTCAGGCAGCCGTGGACCAACTCCTGGCTGAATCTCAAGAGATGGCCGAGCGCAGGAGTCCGGCCGCAAGGGACGCCAATGAGCCGGCGACGTCGCCGCAGCCACTCACGCCCCGGCCGGAACGCACAAGGGACCCGGTGAAGAACGTAGAGAACCTCTGACGGCCCGTCTTCGGTCCGTTGCTGCGCGCCGCCTAAGGCGATTCGAGTTTCTGCTCGGGATGCCTTACCGTCAGCACGGCACAGCGAGCCTTGCGCACCACCTTCTCAGCCACGTTCCCCAGCAGCATGGAGGCCAACGCCGAGTGCCCGTGCGTGCCGAGCACAATCAGATCGATGTTCTGCTCGCCGGCGTAATGGACGATCTCGGCAAAGGCCGTGCCCACAACAACGACCTCCTTAGCGGACTCCTCCAAGTCGGCCAGGTGTTCACGCACGAATTCGCCGAGCCGCTGCTCCGCTGACTTCTTCAGTTGATCGATCTCAATGGGATATGCGGTCATCAGCGGACCGACGCCGCCGTCCTCCATGAGGAACTCGTAGGGCGCGTCCACTGCGTGCAGGACGTGCATCTCGGCGTGGTAGCGTTTCGCCAGGTCCATTGCCAGAGGCAAGGCCGCCAACGAGTGTTTCGAGAAATCTGTCGGGTACAGAATCTTGCCGATCATCTCTATCTCTCCTTTCCTCCACCACCACAGGATATCCGGAGCACAACCGGCGGACGCCTCAATCGCCGCGGCTCATACGTTATCACGTTGGCACGGTTCGAGCAACCCACAAATGCGGCGATGGCTCCCTGCAAGCTCGTGGATGCGTCAGCCTCCTGCACTACCGCAAGTTTCCGCCAATAACCTCGACGAGCGGGTCCGCACGCGTCGGGGGCATGCCCAGGCGGTCGGGGCGGTGGCCCGCCATTTAGCGGAGGCCACGTACTGGATGTTGAGCAAAAACGAACCTTATCAGGAACGCGGTTTGAAGCAGGTCTCGTCCAAGGGACGGTGAGCGCGATACTGTCATGAGCCCTCTGAGGCTCGCGAAATGAATGCGACGCCGCCCCTGGAGAAACTCATGCCGCGGTGACGGCGTAGAGATGACTCGGATAAACCGCAGAGTGTACAGGGCCTCTTCTCGCCAGGAGCAAGAGAAATGAAGAAGCCCTATCGAAGCCATTGACACCCGGCACGCTTTTAGAGATGATAAGGGGGGCGAGTGGTTTCGGTCGCGATAATGGGTGGCCAAGCGGGTCTGAGTCCTCAGGCAGATGATGCAGCGCGAACACAGTCCACATCATATTGCCATTCCGAGCGTTCAGCGTCCCCCTTTGTCCTTCCGATCCCCGCCCCACTCAAAACCCCGACATGTCATTCCCTGGTCGGACTCCGTTCGTGGGGACTGAGGCATCGCGACCTCGTTATGCTGACT
>CAYNQP010000648.1:749-2746 GCA_964399325.1 uncultured Pirellulales bacterium | reverse complement strand
CAAAGCGGCGTACGTAGTCGTCGTCGGCCAGGTGCGGCAGGCAGAACCACGGATCGGCGTCGAGCGTGTTGGCCAATTGGATCAGATACTCCAGCGCGACGCCCGAGTCGGTGCCCTGGGTTTGCATGGCCAGCGTGGCGCGGTCGGACCAATGAGCCTGAGCGGAGTTGTTGGTGCACTGGAAGTCCATGAAGCGCAGGACTTTAAACTTCTCCCAGCGTGCCAGAAAGTCCGGATGGAACGGCTGGGTGGCGTAGCTGTCCTCAAAGCCGGGCAGTACGACGCGGACATTCCGCACGGGGTCGTTGGGATCGGTCTGCGTGAGGCGCAAGGTCAGCAGGTTCTGCTCGGGCTTGACCATGATGCGGATGCGGCCGGGCGCTTCATCGACGACCTCGACGCCATAGGCGAATGTGATCTTGCCCGTTCCGTCATAGAGACACGTATAGATGCCGCCCGGATAGCCGAGCTGGGGCCGGCTCAGGACGATCGCATCGGCGAACTGCCCGCCGCCGGCCAGCGAACGCACCCAGCCGTCCTCCGTCAGATCGAGCGGGCCGCCCTGGCCGTATCCTTGACCCGGCGCCTGGCTCTTCCAGGTCTGCGAATGCTTGAACAGGTCCACGAAGACGATCTCCGACGACCAGTACGTCACCCCGCCCAGGTTGATCCCCAGCGCCGCGTGGTCGTTTGGGGCCGCGCGCAGGCCGGCGCCCAACGCGAGGACCACGACCAGAGGCGACACCCAAGCCATGTCAGCGAGAAAGCTTCGAGATGAACCTGCGGATCGTTCTCTGTCCATTGTTCTGTCTCCGGTATCGTGGTTTCTTCGGCAATGCCACAAGGATACCTTGTTCGGAGCGCGCCGTAAAGCCATACGCGCACGAAGGCGGTCCCTGGGCCGAGGGTGCGATTCACGTTTGTGGGTAGGATTATCGACGAGCACAGGCCACACTTGTTGTCATTCCGACCAAGGGCGAAGCCCACGCGGAGGAATCTGGCCGAGACCAGGTGGCCGCCTCATTCGCAGCCAGATGTCTCGACTTCGCGTTGCTCCGCTCGACATGACAAGAACGTTCGGTGATCCACGCTGCCCGCAAGGGCAAATCGCGCCCCCGGCCGCAGCGGGGGCATTTTCTTCTTGACAAACGCGTGGTATAAGTGTATAAGATAGGTCCATATGTGACGCGTCATGACATCCGGTGCGGGGCGAGGGTGTGCTTGGAGGGCTGCCCTGAGAGCACGCCTGATTCTTACCGCTCGACGTGCGCGCCGACGGCAAGCGCCCATCGCTGCGCAGAAGAGATGACAAATCATGGTGAAACATCAGCTTACATGGAGGTAGACGATGAGAAGGTACGCATTGGTTGTGGGTGTAGTGTTGGCCGTAAGTGTGGTTGCGGCCGGGTCGGTGCTGGACAATATCTTGTTTTCTATCGGCCCCTGGGATCAGGTCGGTGATACCCAGGCGCCAGCGACGGGGCCTGTCATACACGACCTATGGAAACCTCGCCCAGACTTGTTCGTTAGTGTGCCGAGGGTGAGCGTCATCAGGCCGATGAACGTGTCGGTGACGCCGGAACGGCCGGAACCTTTCGAGGAAGTGTTCGCGACGATTTCAGGACGGACGTCAGACCCTTATCTGACCCTCGACACCGCCACTGTCACCCGCCAGGGAAACACCGTCGTAATTGACTTGCAGTGGAGCACCTATACACTACCACTTTCAGACTTCATCAACGGACAATGTTCGCTTTCAACCGGATACGGAGTCGAACAGACGCGTCCGATGGTATCCGGCGCGTCGGTCGAGGAGTCGTATGAGGTCACCCGGTCTCTCGGTGGCTTCGAGGCGGGAAGATATTGGATACGTGTCTACAGCGCCGGCGCCCTCGAAGGTGAAGCCCAGGCAACATTCGAAGTCCGTCAGGGCCCTCCGACATTCTTCGACCTCCTGCAGTTCGGCTGGGTGCATAAAGGACATTTGAGTTATCATT
>CAYNQP010000648.1:0-739 GCA_964399325.1 uncultured Pirellulales bacterium | reverse complement strand
GAACTGCTGCCCGCGGCCCAACAGCGAGATAGTGCTACAACTCAGCGTGTGAACTTCGAGATGAATTTGTACGTTCCGGATTCCGCTTTGAAGATCACGTATTCGTCCTCCAAACCGACAAACCGCACGTTGTCGCCGGAGTGGATGTAGCCGGGGCCCTCGTTGACGAACGCTTCCTCATCGCTGGGGACGTACACCGTTGCCGTCGTATTCGGCGGGACGGTCACCTTCAACGTGAACGTGCCCTCGTAGAGGTCCCAGTTGCTGACTATTGTGCCGTACCTCGACTCGTGCTCGGCCCGCACCCAGGTGATGTCGCCGAGCAACTGCGGCTTGATGATGAAACGCTTGAACCCGACGGAATCCGGGCTCAGGTTGATGCCGGCCAGGACCTGGTAGAACCAGGCGCTGATGTGCCCGAACATGATATGGTTGCGGGAAGCACCGCCGTCCCATTGCTCCCAGAGGGTAGTCGCGCCTTGCTCGATCCAGTGTCCCCAGCTCGGATACGTCGTCTGCGTCGCCATTCTGTAAACCACGTCGGCCCGGCCGTTAGCGGTCAGGGCATCGATCAGGTACTTGGTGCCCAGGATGCCGGCGTCGAGATGGTCGTCGTTGGTCTCGATCATCTTGACGAGAGTGTCCAGAACGCGCGTGCGTGCGTCGGGCGGCACCAGTCCATGATACAGGGCGCAGCTCATCGCAGCTTGCGTGCCGCCGTCGTAGAGGCCCGTCTCGG
>CAYNQP010000647.1:0-2756 GCA_964399325.1 uncultured Pirellulales bacterium | reverse complement strand
GCATAGAAGACAAGAGTGAGCAACTGCACGCCGACTGAGGGCAGTCCCTCGGGCCTCAAGAAGACGTATGTCACTCCGTACAGCAGAGCGAGATAGGCGCACAGCCCGACGAATCCCCAGCGGCCGAAGACCACGATGGGGCGCGCATCCGCAGAGGACAGGGCAGGCCGGGAGAGCCGCTGCAGTACAAGCAGGACGACGAGCACCACGATCAGGTTCATCGCCAGGTTCGCCGGGCCGCCCGAGTTCATGGCCATCACCGTCGCGAAGGAGAGAATCATATATATCCGTACCAGACGTGCCAATCTGGTGGGTCCGGTGAACCAGTCCAGGTCAGGGAACAGCCGCCGCAGGGCCGGGCACAGCGCGCAGGCCACCGCCAGCGGCAGGATGAACGACGCGAGTGGATGAAAGAGGAAGGCCATGCTGATCTCGGAGTATCCGTAGGGCCCGATGCTGCCCATGGCGAACGTGCCGTTGCCGTCGTAGCCGTACCAGATGACCTTGGTGATCCAGAATTCATACAGCCCGAAGAGAACACCCCAGAGATAGAGCGACCACAGTGATGTCCGACCGGTGCGGACGGCCAGCGTAGTGAAGAAGAAGAAGTGAGCGAAGTAGAGCCAGTAGGTCACCACCCAGACGAGGGGGTGCCAGAGTCCGATGTGGATGGAGGCGCCGGAGAACACCTCGGCGCAAATAAGCACGATCAGTCCGATCAGCAGCCGTGGGGAGACGACGTTCGATCGTGTACTCGAATCTTGCCGGTTGTCCATTCTGCTTGGCCAGGCCCCAGTCCCATTGCAGGTGCAGGATCGCTCTTTCACGATCCATCACCACAATGGCCATTGTATATGCACGACGGTGGCATAGCCAGTCTGCGCCGGTGCCCTGCGAGTGGCAGGTTGACCCCGTCATGTCCTGAGCTATTCCTCCGGCGTCCTGCCAAAATGGCACGGCCCGATGACAGGGCCGGGACGGCCCAGCGTCATCGGGGAGGTTGCGCGTCGGCCGAAATGGGGATAACTTCTTCTTTGGAAGAGACTTAGCGGTTATGGTCTGCCTTTGGCGGGCACTGGCACGGGTTTTGCACATTCAAGGGGATGGTCGATCGCGCCTATCCGGGCGGTCGGCGGCACGAATCACACTCGCGGTAATGGGCTTCAACAGCGATTCGGGAGCAGAGAAAGGAAGTTTGCGATGGCTAAGATAATTGGCATTGATTTGGGTACGACGAACTCCGTGGTGGCTGTGATGGAGGGCTCTTCGCCGAAGGTTCTGGTGAATTCCTCGGGATCGCGGCTGACACCCTCTGTGGTTGGCTTCACCGACAAAGGCGAGCGGCTGGTCGGCCAGATCGCCAAGCACCAGCAGGTGACCAATCCGGAGAATACGGTTTTCTCCATAAAGCGTTTCATGGGGCGACGGCACAACGAGGTGAGTTCGGAAGAGAAGACCGTCCCCTACAAGATCACGGGCGGGCCGAACGAGTTGGTGAAGGTCGGCGTGCGGGGCAAGGAATTCACGCCGCCCGAGGTCTCCGCCATGATTCTCCAGGACCTCAAGAAGACGGCCGAGGACTATCTGGGCGAGAAGGTCGAGAAGGCCGTGATTACCGTGCCGGCCTACTTCAATGATTCGCAACGGCAGGCGACCAAGGACGCCGGGAAGATCGCCGGGCTTGAGGTCGAGCGCATCATCAACGAACCGACCGCCGCCGCGCTGGCCTACGGCGTGGAGAGGAAGACGAACGAAAAGGTGGCCGTCTTCGATTTCGGCGGCGGCACGTTCGATGTATCCATTCTCGATATCGGCGACAACGTCTTCGAGGTGCTCAGCACCAATGGCGATACACACCTCGGCGGCGACGATCTCGATGCCGTCTTGATCAACTACCTGGCCGATGAGTTCAAGAAGACCGAAGGGATCGATCTGCGCCAGGACCCGATGGCGCATCAGCGGCTCAAGGAGGCGGCGGAGAAGGCCAAGTGCGAGCTGAGCACGCAGGTGGAATCGACGGTGAACCTGCCGTTTATCACCGCGGACGCCTCCGGACCGAAGCACCTGCAGATCACGATCACGCGCAGCAAGTTCGAGTCTCTGACCGAGCCGGTCTTCGACAGGCTCAAACGACCCTGCCATAAAGCGATTGAGGATGCCAAGCTCAAGACGAGCGATATCGCCGAGATTCTGCTCGTCGGCGGCTCGACACGCATTCCCAAGGTCCAGGCGATTGCCCGAGAGATCTTCGGCAAAGAGCCCAACAAGAGCCTCAATCCCGACGAGGTCGTGGCCCTCGGCGCGGCAATTCAGGGAGCCATCCTTGCGGGCGATGCCGGCGTAAAGGATATTCTGCTGCTTGACGTCACGCCGCTTTCACTGGGCGTCGAGACCCTTGGTGGGGTGATGACAAGGCTGGTCGAGCGCAACCTCACGATTCCGACTAGCAAGAAGGAAGTATTCTCAACCGCCGCCGACAGCCAGACGACTGTCGATATTCACGTCTTGCAGGGCGAGCGCGAGTTTGCCCGGGACAACCGCACGCTGGGCCGGTTCCAGCTCACGGATCTCCCGCCGGCGCCGCGCGGCATTCCGCAAGTCGAGGTGGCCTTCGATATCGATGCCAACGGTATTCTCAATGTCTCGGCCAAGGACCTGGGGACCGGCAAGCAGCAGTCCATCGTGATCAAGTCAAGCTCGGGCCTGAGCGAAGACGAGATCAGCAAGATGACGCACGACGCCGAGTCCCACGCCGA
>CAYNQP010000646.1:0-2758 GCA_964399325.1 uncultured Pirellulales bacterium | reverse complement strand
ACGGCAGGGATCTCCTATTCAACTGAAGGAGATCGCCGAAGTCGAAGACTCCTGGCGGCGAGTCACCCGAATCGTGCGCGTCAACGGCGAGCCCGGCACGCGGCTGTCAATCAGCAAACAGTCGGGAAAGAACACGGTCGAGGTCGCACGCGGCGCCCTGGCCGAGCTCAAACGCATCAATCAAGACATTCCCCAGATCAAGATCGTGCCGATCATCGACACCTCCGACTACATCCAGCGGTCGATCAAGAACGTGGGCTCGTCCGCCATGTACGGCGGCGTCCTGGCGGTCTTTGTCCTGCTGTTCTTTCTGCGTAACGTACGCAGCACCATCATCATCGCCACCGCGATTCCGGTTTCCATTATCGCCACGTTTGCCCTGCTGTATTTCGGCGGCTTCACCCTCAACATTATGACGCTGGGCGGACTGGCGCTGGGAATCGGCATGCTCGTCGACAACGCTATCGTGGTGCTCGAAAACATCTTCCGGCTCCGCGAGTCGGGCGAGCCGTTGGAACTGGCCTCCGTGAAAGGGGCTGAGGAGGTGACCAGCGCGGTCATCGCCAGTACGCTCACAACGATGGTCGTCTTTTTGCCGCTGGTGTTTGTGCGCGGGATGTCGGGAGTCATGTTCAAACAGCTCTCGATTGTGGTGGGCTTCTCCCTGCTTTGCTCGCTGGTGGCGGCGCTGACGGTGGTGCCGATGCTCTCGGCGCGCATCCTGCCGCCGGACTCGCAAGACGTCGCCGGCAAACAGAAGCTGGGACGCAGAATATTCGAGATCAGCGGACGGTTCTTCAAGCATCTGGAAGACGACTACAAGCGGCTCCTCCATATTGCCCTGGGGCGGCGGCTTTTCATTGTCTTGGCCGCCGCGCTCGTCCTGGCGGCCAGCCTGCTTCTGATTCCCTACATTGGCGCCGAACTGATGCCCAGCTCGGACGAAGGTGAAGTGCGCGTCGAGGGAGAGATGCAGATCGGGACGCGACTGGATCTCATCGACGAGAGATTCCTGGCGATTGAGAAGACTGTCAACGAGGCGGTGCCCGAGATCCAAAACGTACAGACCAGTGTAGGAGGTTCTTCCTGGCGGGGCCGGGGCGGACACACCGGCAGCATACGCATCTCGCTCAAACCGCAATCGGAACGCTCGCGTTCGAGCGAGGAGATCGCCGACGACCTGCGCCGCCGGCTGAGCGGCATACCCGGTATGATCATCCGGACACGTGTCGGGCAAGGGCTGTTCATCCTCCGCATGGGAACGCAAAACAGCGACAGGGTGCAGGTCGACATCCGAGGGCATGACCTGGAGACCGCCGATCTGCTGGCCCAGCAGGTCAAGGAAATCGTTCAAGCTGTGGACGGCATCACCGATGTGCGCCTCAGTCGCGAGTCGGGCACACCCGAGGAGCTGATCCTCATCGATCGGCAGAAGGCCGCCGATATGAATCTGACGGTTTCAAAGATCGCCAACACACTCCAGACCATCCTTTCGGGAACAACGGCCGGCTACTACCGCCAGGCCGGAGACGAATACGGTATTCTCGTGAAGCTCCGGGACGCCGAGAAATCGAACCTCGGCGATATCCTCGACTTGATCCTGACGAACTCCGAGGGCGACCCGGTGGTTCTGCGCAACGTGGTTCGCGTCGCCCCGCGCAGCGGCCCCGTCATGGTCGAGCGAAAGGACCAGGAGCGCATCGTCAGCGTCTCGGCCGATATCAGCGGACGGGACATGGGCTCAATCCTCGCAGACGTTCGCACGCAACTGCGCACGATGCCGGTCCCACCAAACTTCACGATCAGTCTTGGCGGCGATTACGAAGAGCAGCAGAAATCGTTCCGAGAGCTTCTGCTGAGCTGCGCGTTAGCGCTCGTGCTGGTCTACATGGTCATGGCCTGTCAGTATGAGTCTCTGCGCGATCCGTTCGTGGTGATGTTCTCCGTGCCCCTGGCGGCCATCGGGGTCATCCTGATGCTCTTCCTGACGCGCACGACGTTCAACGTGCAGTCGTTCATCGGTTGCATCATGCTGGGCGGGATCGTCGTCAACAATGCGATTCTCCTGGTCGATCACACCAACCTGTTGCGCCGCCGTGACGGCCTACCGCTGCGGGAGGCAATCGAGGAGGCGGGCCGCCGACGCCTGCGTCCGATTCTCATGACCGCCACGACCACCGTGATCGGCCTGGTGCCCCTGGCTCTCGGACTCGGCGAAGGCGGTGAGGCTCAGGCCCCAATGGCACGGGCCGTCATTGGAGGTCTGCTCAGTTCGACGTTGATTACACTCGTGTTCGTCCCGGTCGTTTACTCGGTCTTCGAACGTCGCAGGCCCGGCGCCGTCTCCGGCGGTGAAGAGGCCGCGAAACCTGCCCCAGCACCATAGCAATTGAAGAACGCTTATGCCGATCAAGAACTGTGTCTCAACACTCTGGCGTATCATCGTGATGGTTGGGGTCTGCTCGGCCTCGACATGCCTGGCAACCGCAACCGGAATCGATGCGAACTCCCCGGACAGCGACGTGCTCAAGATCGACATTCAGCGCGCGATTCTGCTGGCCATGGAGAACAATCGGTCGCTCATCGTCCAGAAGCTCAATCCCGAGATCGTGCAGACGTATGAAAAGGAACAGCGTGCGACCTTCGACTCGGCTCTCACCGCCGAGGTCGCCCCGGGGCGGAGCGTTCAGGCGCGACTGTCCCGGGCCGGATCGGGCACCGAAAACCAGATCGTCGATTCCCTGAATGGTTCGATCTC
>CAYNQP010000645.1:0-2759 GCA_964399325.1 uncultured Pirellulales bacterium | reverse complement strand
CAACGGCAGCCACGCGGCCTGTGCGTATTTCGCCTTCCCGCGGGGTCACACGTGAATGCACGAGGCCGTGGCGGACCCGGCCGTGGCGAGCCTGGTCGACGGCACGCTCAACGAGCTGGCGGCGGTCGTGCAGCGTCTGCACGGCTTCAGCCCCGAGTCGATGGCTGACTACAAGCGCGACTTCTGGCGGCGCTGCCGCAACCAGGGCATGAAGGACGCGATCGTCCGGATTGCCCGCCAGCCGATCCGTAAGCTTGGGCGGCACGAGCGCCTGATCGCGCCCGCCAAGCTCGCGCAGGAGTACGCCCTGCGGCGCGAGCATGTTTTGCGGGCGATCCTGGCCGCAGTGGAATTTCGATATCCGGACGATCCGGAATCGGTAGAATTAGCGGAGCGGTTGAGCAAGGACGGGCTGCGCCAGACGCTCAGCACCGTCAGCGGCCTGCCGCTCGATGATTCCCTGCTCGACGAACTGGCGAAGGTACTGTAGCAGACCCGGGATATGGAACTGAATTGAACTCTGTTAAGAGGAGACAATCGTGGCGGCTGAGATGATCCCGGAAACCATGCGTGCGTTAGTGCTGAGCGGAACCGGCTTCGACAATCTGGCTCTGAAGGAGGTGCCGGTCAACCGGCCGGGACCGAAGCAGTTGCTCGCGCGGGTGGACGCCGCGGGCGTTTGCACCAGTCTGATCAAGCTGATCGAGCAGGGTCCGGCCCATCGCCATCTGGCCGGCTGGGACCCCGCCAAGTGGCCGCTCATCCTGGGCGACGAAGGGGCCGTGACACTCGTGGAAGTCGGCGCCGACCTACAGGACAAGTACGCGCCGGGCCAGCGGTTCGTCATTCAGCCAGCCGTGGATCACCCGCCGATCAACTACCGCGAACGCTTCCGCGACAACGCGCGCGGGCTCAACAAGGTCTCGGTCGGCTACACCCTACCCGGACACCTGGCCGAGTACATCCTTATCCAAGAGGAGATCCTGGCCGGTCGTTGCCTGCTGCCCTACTCGGAGTCACTGCCCTACGCCCATGCCGCCATTGCCGAGCCGTTCTCATGCGTGATCTCCGCCCAGGACCATCACGTGCACCTCAAACAGGACGACGGCCTCGGCCCGCGTCAGGTCTATCGCGGCCTCAAGCCCGGCGGCACGGTCGTGATCCTCGGCCTCGGCGCGATGGGCCGCATGCACGTGGACCTGGCCATGAGCTACCAGCCGAAGACCGTTGTCGCTGTGGACGTGCTCGACGAGCGGCTGGAGAAGGTCAGGCAGTTGTATACCGCCCGCGCGCAAGAGAAACGCGTCCAACTGCACCTGGTCAATAGCTCGCAGCAAGACATCGCCGCCTTCATCGATAACCTGACCGAGGCGGCCGGCGCCGACGACGTGGTCGTGGCGGTAGGCTCGCCCCAGGCGATCTGGCAGGGCCAGCAATATCTCGGCCAGGGCGGCGTCCTGAACCTGTTCGGCGGTCTGATGAAAGGCGAGGACGTGTTGGAATTCGACACCAGCCTCGTGCACTACCGCGAGATCACCATCACCGGCTCCAGCGGCGGCTCGCCCTGGGACATGGTCCGCACGCTCGAACTGATGACCGCGCAAGAGATCGCTCCGGCCAGCCACATCACGCGCATCGCCGACCTCGAGCACGCCATCGAGATCCTCGCCCAAATCCGCGACCGCCGCATCGATGGCAAAGCCGTCATCTATCCCCACCGCCGCACCGCCCAAATGCAGTCCGTCCCCTCCTGGACAGGTGAGGACGAAGAGCGTTACCTCCAGGAAGAGGAATCGGTGGGGTGAACCCCACCGAAAAGAGACGTACTGGACCACTACCGATGCCGAACTACATTCGCGCCAAATTCGCAGGCGGATACTACTTCTTCACGGTTGTCACATATCGGCGTATGCCGCTTTTTCACGATGAATTCGCGCGACAATGCCTACGGGAAGCCATTGAGTCAACGCGCTCGCAGCGACCTTTCGAGGTGGTGGCATTCTGTCTCTTGCCAAACCATCTGCATTGCGTCCGGAAGCTGCCTGCTGACGACGCGGATTTCTCAACGCGCTGGGCTTCCATCAAGGCACGCTTCAGTAAGGCCTTCTTACGCACACGGGCAAGCCAGCCAGCCGTACCGCGCTCGCGCCGACGTAAGGGCGAAGCCTGCCTTTGGCAACGTCGCTTCTGGGAGCATCAGATTCGCAACGAACGCGATCTCCAGCGCCACGTCGATTACATCCATTACAATCCGGTCAAGCATGGACTGGTCGAAAGGGTCGAAGACTGGCCGTGGTCAACATACCATCGCTATCTCAAACAAGGACTCTATCAGGGCGGTACGTGCCCAGCAGACGACGACATGATGGCTCCGCCCGACTATGGCGAATGACGAATCGGTGGAGCAAACCTTACAGGCACACAAGGGCACATCGCAACTCGTAGGGTGGGGTTCACCCCACCGAACACAATCGTATTCGATGCGCGCCTCTACCACCCTCTTCTGAATGGCGTCATGGAGGGGCGTGTCTCCGCCATACAGATCGGTGGGGTGAACCCCACCCTACACCTGTACGCCGTCTATCAGGTAAGCAATCACAGCTTCCGTGCCGTTTCCAAGGGCTGGCGAACGTGGAGGAATACGGAACACCCATAGAAATGGCGGATGGGGGCCGCTAACCGGCGCAGGCACAGCGTCTACGCCGCGGCGGGTTCTTCGTATTCGTCGAAGCGGACGGCGATCTTCTTGCTGACGCCTT
>CAYNQP010000644.1:0-2761 GCA_964399325.1 uncultured Pirellulales bacterium | reverse complement strand
TATCCGGAAAAGGTCAGGGGTCAAGCCCGTACTCATGAAACAAGTGTGGCTCGGTGGGGCCACGCCGCTCATGGGGCGGGAGACTCTTGCACAAGGCGGGCGAGATTTTCGATTACCGACTTCTGAAGACGGGCGCAGGGCTCTCGCGCAAAGCGGTTCTGGGAATCTCGAAAAACCGTCAGCGCCGGACCGATCGGTCTGTAAAGGGCTGGGTCCGTTGGTCCGAACATGACAAACGTGGGCAACCCCATCCCCGCAGCGAGGTGCGTAACGCCGCTGTCATTGCCCACGAAGGCGTCCGCACAGGCCAGGAGCCCGACCACGTCAGTCAAGGACAAATCCGCTGCGAGCTTGGCGGCATCTCGGATGCGTGCCTTGTCCGCCGTGCCAAAGCGTTCCGTTTCCGCCGGCCCCAGCAAGAACAACACCTCTACCTCTGTCGAGCGGAGCGCCCCGGCAATACTGGTGAAGTTCTCCAGGTGCCAGCATTTTCGTCGTCCGCCGCTGCCGGGATGGATAACGACCAGCTTCTTCGACACATCCACGCCGATCTGAGCGAGCAGGTCCAGACCTTGGTTGCGGTCCGTTGCCGTGACACGGATAAGAACATCCTCGACGCGGGTGTCGGCCGGACTCGACGTCAAACCACTCTGATGGCTGAATTGCTGGACGTAGTACTCGGCGATGTGCTGGCGCTGCGCTCGGGGAGGCTTCAATGACAGGGTAATGACCTCCGCACTGTGGCTGCAATTGGCGGTGAAGATCAAGTTCTGCTCGAAGTGGCCATCCGGCTCTCCCATGAACGTTACGATCCAGGCATAGTCGGCGAAGGTCTTGACGAGAGGATCGCGGTCCTCGAGATCGAACGTATTGGACTCGGCGAACAACCGGTGCAGTTGTGTGGAGTCGATGGACCGCACGCTGTTGACGCAGCTTCGTCCGGGCAGGATGCCGATGTACTCGGTGTGTCCGAGGATATCCACCCCGCCCAGGTTCAGCGCCTCCTTCATGATTCTGATCAAGGGCAGAGTCAGGATGCAATCGCCCAAGGCCCCGGGCTGGAGGACCACCGCTCGCTGCGCCTCCTTAGCCACCTGGGCGCGTTTCTCTTCGAGCAAACTCAATATGTTTTCATGGGTCTGCATCGTAGATGATTATACCCCGTTGGTTGTTCGATCTCAATAGTCTTCCAACGAAGGTGTAGGCGGGGCCTGACGTGCCGAGGGTGGTGGCTTTTGGGGGGCTTCGCGGTCCGGTGCAGGGATGCGTCCGTCCGCCAGTCGCCGACTGGCCGGAACTCCGAGATACTTTTCAGAATATTTCAAAAATGCGTCTACATCCGAGATTTGGCAAACGCCTTCATCCAGGCGGTGCAGTGTAGGTGAGGAGGGCGGAAGACACGCTGCGGAATTGTTCTATCGACAGATAATGGCGTTGAGTGTCGAGGGGCGTCCAGGCGTTCCTCGTTGGTTTGGCAGCTTTGACGATTACACCTTGGGAAGCGAAGTAGTTCAGATGCGGTAGTGGTGCCGGTCCAGCCGGACCAGGGGAACCCCTACTGTACGGACGATGCCATAGACGAGAAGGGAGACTTGCTATGACACGCGCGCACGGTGCGGTGCGAGGCACGCTCATGGTGGCGCTATTGTTGGCAATCCCGGGGGAGGCCGGGGTTTTCGCCGTAGAGCCAACTCTTGCGGCCGTGGAGGGTTGCATGGGCCGCTTGCCTGCTCCCTGGCCGGAGGCTTGGCAGCGCGAGTACGTCGATACCGTTCGCCAAGCCATTGCCTCGGACGCCGATACGCCCGAATACGCCGCGCGCTTGGGCATCCTGCGCCGAGGGTTTCCGCCCTACTGGGAGGGGCTCAAGAAAAGCCAGGACAGGGCTCTGTTTGAAGTGCACGGCGCCCAGATACGCTGGTACGTCGAGAATCTGATGGCCACCAAGCTTCCCGGCGAGGAGGAAAGGCAGAGGTTGCGCGATCAGTACACGACTCTCTGGAACCACGCCGCGTCGGCGCTTTTGGCGCAATTCCCGTTCCTCGACCCTAACGCCGTGAAAGTAGCCCAAGCGGAGCGTTGTGCCGAGTGCTATCGCCAGATCGACGCGCCGCTGCTGCCCATCTTCCAGAGACCCTTCTCCGATGAGCAGATCGACCAGATCAAGCAGCGCTGGCACGACTTGCGCTACGCTCGCGTCGATCTCTGGCGTCAGCTTGCCGGCGAGGGCCGCGTAGGGACGCAAAACCTTGTGTCTCCACCCGGGCAGACCCAACCGTTGCAGGCACCTCGCCATTACCTGCTGACCGAAAGGAGCCTGGCCCAATGGCTCGCTCAGATCTGGGCGATCGGCGCTTCGGCGCCCGACTACTACCAAATCGCCGTGCGGAATCGGATGGATGCCCAAAGACGCGTTCTTCAGTCCAAGTCGCAGGCCGGCGCAGCAGATCGCGCCCTGGAAAGGCGGTATTCCCGACAGCTTCTGCAAACCGAACAGCTCAGTTTTCTGCTGGCCGCCCTGCTGGAGACGGCGCAGCACCCCCCGTCCGAACCGCCGGACGAACGGGACGGCCCCATGCAAGGAGGTGACCCCCGTGTCGAATGATTGTGAACACCCACGACTCGGCGTCGGGGCCAGCGCGGCAAGGTGTGCAGCGCAAACCCATCGGCCTCGAACGACGAGTGACGAGCGACGAGCGACGGTCGAAGGCTTTACGCTGATCGAGCTGTTGGTGGTGATCGCCGTCATTGCGCTGCTGCT
>CAYNQP010000643.1:0-2767 GCA_964399325.1 uncultured Pirellulales bacterium | reverse complement strand
TGGAGCAACGAAAAATGTCAATACTTGCTACAGGTTTCCCGACAGGCTCCTAGGCAGAACACACCTACGCCCGCGGGATCTTCGACACTCTCCATGCTTTCGTCCCATCCAGACTTGCCTAGGTCCAGCAGCGTCGCGAAGTCGGCGATGCCTTGGCCGTTGTCACGGACCGTGACTTGGCCGTCACTATTGATAATGTGCACTTCCGTGGCACCGGCTCGCCGGGCGTTTTGCAGAATCTCGATCATCCTGCCGTCCAAGGTGCCGGTGAAGAGCCTGTCGGCTTTTGATAACAGTCTCTTGCTAACTTTCGCACAAATATACTGCTGCATAATACATGTTCCTTCCTCTTGAATTGATATTGGAATTGAGAACAAACACCTCCCTCAGATGGGAAGTGCCTGGCGATGAGTTCTGTCGTTAGAAATGTTGTCTGTTTGTGAGGATTGGAAGTGCAGTCTGCCGGACACATGGAGGCTGTTGTATTCAATAGAGAACACCAGGATCCTCGTAGTTTCAGTTACCCTGAAATGGATGAATCACAACAACTACGAACGGCGATTCAATCATTGAAACTGCAATGAGATCTCCCGAGAGGTATTTCAGTTTGTGCTAAAGGTATTCCGTCGAGGAAATATGTATTTCGGGCATTTCCATGTCGGACAACCATGATGTGAAGAACAGTTCCAACTGGAAAGATGGTTATTGCCAAATCCAACGGGGGACGGGTTTGTTTTTTCGGGACAGCTTATTTCCTAATCTGTTCCAATGTTGTCTGATCGCAGTTTCTGGAGTGTCGATTCTCAGCATACGTTTTGAACAAACATATGGGCGTTGTCAGTGGATTGAAAGCACGAATGTGCTGGTGCGATTTTTGCCAAAGGGCATTCTATTATTTTAACTTGATGAATTGGCAAGGAACAGTTGTTATTAAACAACTGAACTGATTTGCTCTACGATGTACTAAACAGTTGAATTCTTTTAAGCGGCGGATACCAGGTCTGTTAACATGGAGCAGAAGTCAATAGTTCAAGAAGAGAGTCTAGAGGGAGTGATCAAAACGGTGAAAGATTTAATTGCCCAAACTGAGAGCAGAATAAAGGCAAGTCTGTGATACCTTGAGAGTACCAAGTTCTCACCGTCTTTTCAAGTTCTATGCCTTCTTCACGTCGATCTTCATTTCCCTCTGTGTCAGAATGAGTGAGACAGTTCCTTGCCGATAATTAGAGTAGAGGGCAAGGAGATAATGACTATGCTGGATGTCATGGATAAGACACAGAACCAGAGGTTGTTGGCCCCGGAGAGAGGGGAGCCGGAGCGTAGCGCAGGCGAGCCGAACGGAGGGGCCGACAACCTCGCCGCCGAGGCGGCCGCCCCCGATCCGGAGGTCTTGGCCAAGCCGAAGCGACGACGCTTCAGCCCCGCCTACAAGGCCCGGATCGTCGAAGAGGCCCAACGGTGTACCGAATCCGGACAGATCGGGGCTCTGCTGCGACGCGAGGGCCTGTATTCCTCGGCCCTGACGCAGTGGCGAAGGCAATACCAGACCGGCGCCCTCCAGGGGCTCAAGGATGACAAACGCGGCCGCAAACGCACCCGCGACGCCAGAGACGAGGAACTCCAGCGTCTCCTGCGTGAGAACCAACGGCTCAACAAGAAACTGCGCCAGGCCGAGTTGATTATCGAGATTCAAAAAAAAGTTGCGGCCATGCTGGGCAACCCGATCGAGACGCCCCCGAGCGGCGAGGAGATCTGATGAGCCTGATCCAACAGCATCGTCAACAACTCCGTGTGACGTCACTGTGTCGCGCCCTGGAGGTCCCCCGGGCGTCGTTCTATCGGCAACAGAGTACGAAGACCGCCACGGCCCTGGTCGTGACGCGTGGGCGTCCTCAGCATGCCTTGTCGCAAGCCGAACGGCAAACGGTCCTGGCGACCCTGCATGAACCCCGGTTCGTGGACCTGGCCCCACCGCAAGTCTATGCCCGCCTCCTGGAAGAGGGACGCTATCTCTGTTCCATACGCACGATGTATCGCCTCTTGGCCGCGAACGACGAGGTGCGAGAACGCCGGGCCGTGGCGTCGCGTGTCGTGTACACCAAACCCGAGTTGTTGGCCACTCGGCCCAATGAGGTCTGGTCCTGGGACATCACCAAGCTCAAAGGCCCGGTGAAGTGGACCTACTACTATCTGTACGTCATCCTGGATATATTGCGCCACGATAATAAACCCGGTACTGTTGAAATGCGGGTAGTGGAAACCAATTGGATCGGCCAAGATGCCTATCTGGTTGTGCTAAGAGATGTGACAGAGCATCGGCTAGCAGAAAGTATTCGAGTGGCCCAGGAATGGAGGACAACCTTTGATTCCATTACGGATATGGTCTCAATTCATGACGAAAATTACCGGATACAAAGGGTTAACATGGCTTTTGCAACTGCCTTTAAAAAAACGCCTGAAGAACTTATCGGTCAAATTTGCTATGAAGTCGTTCACGGCTTAAATCAGCCGTGTCCAAACTGTCCACATGCCCAGACTATTAAGACCCAGGAGCCGGCGACTCTCGAACGCTATGAGCCATGTTTGGCCATTCATCTCGGAATATCGACCGCACCTATATTCAACGAAAACGGGGATTTTACAGGTTCTGTGCATATCGCCAATGATATTACCGCCGCCAGACTGGCAGAGGAAGCACTCCTGCAGGCAAACGAGACACTACAAAAGTACAGTCAATTAAAGGACGACTTTGTGTCCACGGTATCGC
>CAYNQP010000642.1:0-2768 GCA_964399325.1 uncultured Pirellulales bacterium | reverse complement strand
GTCGCGGCTATGGGCTGTGTGATTGAGGGTGACGGTTTCCCCGGTGGTGCCGAAGATTACCGAGTGTACCCCGGTAATATCGCCGGCTCTGATGGCGTGCATGCCTATGGTGTTCTTCTGCCTCAAAGCGTCTCTGCCGTTGCGGCCGTGGGTCAGGCAACCGGGAAAGTCCCGTCCGGTGCCCGCGCAGATATTCTCGGCCAACGTCAGGGCAGTGCCGCTCGGGGCGTCCTTCTTCAGGCGGTGGTGTTCCTCGACGATCTCGACGTCGTAGTCCTCTCCGAGCATCGCAGCGACTTTGCCGACGAGGGCAAACAGCACGTTCATCCCGACGCTCATGTTGGTTGCGCAGACGATCGGGATGCTCCGGGCAGCAGTCTCAATCACAGTCCGTTGGTCACGACTCAAGCCAGTCGTGCCTAAGACTAAGGCGATGTTGTTTCTAGTGCATATATTTAGCGTTTTATCGGTCGCCTCCGGCAGGGAGAAGTCGATGGCGACATCGGAGTTGGCGGGGCCGGAATCGCTCAGCGCCAGGTGCAAGACCCCGACGCCGGCGAGAAGCCCCACATCCTTTCCGACATCGGGGTGGTTCTCCCTGTCGATCCCTCCGACGATATCGAACTGGCCGGACTCCACGGCTAGGGCAACGATACGCCGGCCCATACGGCCGGCTGCTCCTACAACGGTTAGCTTTGTCTTCATCTGTGGCTCCTACGTAGTTGAAGCATTTGTGTCAAGAGCGCGAATATAGCTGACCCCGGCCGACTTTTCAAGCCACAAAGCAGTTGGAGGCAGCACGACCCGTGTGGAGCGCATGCCCCCTTATGTTGGGCCGGCAACGAACCGAGGCACAATATATAGGCCCTGCGGGTCGCCGACTGCATGGCATGTGGCGTACCCGTTGGGCAGCGTGCACCGCCGGCCCGGGCCTGACGAGAATCAACTGTTTTCCTGGAAGGGCCATCGGGCGGCTCGAAGTCATCGGGCGATTCTGTCGCAGCCATGCCTGCTTCCGGATGCTGCTCGCCACTAAAAAAGGGCAGAATCGGCAAAAAAGTTATTGCCACCGTCATGCCGGGTCATTACCATGGCAGCTTCGGTCATGGTAAACTGACAGCCGCCGTAACCCTAGATATGGCTAACGAGGCGTATAAAATGGTGTTGACAGGGCGTGTGAACAGTGCAACGGCATAGGTGTATAGACTATGTCTGCACGTTTGTGCCGATGGCGGCCGTGGAATGGATGTTTCTACTTCAGTGTCGTGATGCCGGCGAGGTTGATGATGAGGTTTGGCTGGTCCAAGTGGGACAGGAGCCAAACCGCTATCGGAGGCGACTGATGTAGGCGAAAGGCAGGCGACAACCTTAGTCTGGCATAGGCATGGTCGAAGTGGAGACTGAACAGGTTTCCACTTTTTTTGTTGCTTTTCTTTGCAGTGGCCCGGGTTGCCTGACAGGGCCGAATGCGTCGGACCATAGGGGACGAGGCTTCAGCTCGCGGACGGATATGGAAGGGCGGCTTCTACTTTAGAGAGAAGAGGACTATGAATCAAGAATTGTTGAGGATTGTGGAGAACATCGCCCGCGACAAGAACATCGACAAGGAGTCGATCTTCGTCGATCTGGAGGAGGCGATGGTTTCCGCTGTTCGCAAGCATTTCGGCGACCCCGACAGTGAGATCATCGTCCGCATCGACAGAAGCACGGGGGAGGTCGCGGCGGTCCGCGATGAGCAGCCGATTGATATCAAGGGGTTGGGACGCATCCCGGCGCAGACGGCTAAGCAGGTGATGATCCAGAAGATCAGAGCGGATGAGCGTGACAGCATCTACAGCGAGTTCGCCCAGCGGAAGGGGCAACTCATCAGCGGTGCGGTCGTCCGCTACGAGGGCGGGACATTGCTCGTCAGTCTGGATCACTGGGCCGAAGGCTTCATGCCGAAGGGTGAACAGATCATGGGGCAGACCCACCGTCCCGGCGAACGGGTCCGGTGTCTGATTCTTGACGTTAAAGAGACGGCCAGCCAGATCAAGATCGTCCTATCGCGGACGCATCCCGACTTCATACGGCGTCTGTTTGAGGCTGAAGTCCCCGAAATTGCCGAAGGGATCATTGAGATCCGAGCCCTCGCGCGGGAGGCCGGCTATCGCAGCAAAGTTGCCGTTACGTCCTACGACGACAAGGTTGACCCTGTCGGGGCGTGTGTCGGGGTCCGAGGCAGCCGAATCAAGAACATCGTCGATGAGCTTGGCGGCGAGAAGATCGACATCGTCCGGTGGAATGACTCGTCTCAGACACTCGTGGCCAACGCGCTCATGCCCGCCAAAGTTAGCGAGATTGCCCTGTGTTTCGAGTTGGGACGGGCCACGGTGGTTGTAGATGAGGATCAACTCAGTCTGGCCATCGGCAAACACGGTCAGAACGTCCGGCTGGGCGCGCGACTGACCGGATGGGACATCGATATTTTGACCCCGGAGGAATACAATCTGGGTATTGAACGACTGACCGCATGCATCAAGAAGGTTGAGGGGGCCGACGACATCCTTGTTGATAAGCTAATTGCGCTGGGTATTATATCGGTCCTCGATATCGACGATGTCGGGCCGGAGCCTCTGGTCAGCGAATTGAACCTTGATATGGATTTCGCTGAACGACTGGTGAAGGCCGCCGACACGGAGGCCAAGGCCTTAGCCGCTGAATCGGATCGAAAGCAGGCTGAGGAAAGACTGGCGCAACAGACGAATGCCCTCGAGGCTCCCGATGAG
>CAYNQP010000641.1:0-2772 GCA_964399325.1 uncultured Pirellulales bacterium | reverse complement strand
CGCCGCAAGCGACTATTGCGTCGGCTCGTGTGTACGCGACTACGGAGCGATGACGAGACTTGCATACATCCTGGCGGCCAGTCACTCTGGCTCTACCCTCCTGAGCATGCTGCTCGGCTCTCATCCGCAGATTGCCACCGTGGGAGAGATGAAACTCCGAGCCGAGGCCATGGGAGACCTCAGTCGTTATCATTGTTCTTGCGGCAAGCCAATTCGTCAGTGCGATTTCTGGCAGCGGGTCAAGGACGGCATGGTCCGTCGCGGCATCGAGTTTGGTCTCGCGTCTGCCGGGACGGATTACGGGACGGTTGATTCCCGCTATGTGGCGCATCTGCTCAGACCGATGCACAGAGGCAGGTTTCTGGAGGGTCTCCGTGACACCGCGCTTGGCTTATCTCTCACTTGGCGGAGGCAACTCCCCGATATCCACAAACGAAATGCAACGTTGGCTTCCATCGTATCTGAAATGAAAGGTGCGGATGTTGCTGTCGATTCGTCGAAGACCGCAGTGCGATTGAAATACCTGTTGAGAAATCCCGAGTTGGACGTGAAGATCATCCGTCTGGTCCGCGATGGCCGGGCGGTGGCCCTGACCTACATGGATCCGGCTCGCTTCGCAGATGCCCAAGACCCGACCCGGCGGGCAGGTGGAATGGGTGGAGATCGGGAGAACGAGCGGCTTACCATGGCTCAATCCGCCTATGAGTGGCGTCGCTGCGCCGAAGAAGCGGAGAGCATTCTGCGACCTCTGCCGAAATCACAATGGAGTGAGGTCCGCTACGAGGATTACTGCAATCATCCCGATAGGACATTGAGCCGCCTGCAGGAGTTTCTGGGCGTGGAGCCCAGCGGACAATCGAAGGAGTTTCGCGCGGTCGAGCAGCATATTGTCGGCAACGGCATGCGCCTAGACACCTCATCAGAGATTTGCCTGGATGAACGTTGGCGGGTGGCGCTGACGGGACAAGATCTGCGAACGTTTGACGATGTAGCTGGTGAGATGAATCGACGATATGGATACGAATGAGTGTGACGGTCAGAGAGCCGACGATGCCAGACGAACCAGATGCTCAAGTCCGTGTCACAGTGCGAGATCACGCGTTCTGCATGCGTATATAAAGAGCATCCCTTGTCTGTAGTGCTTCTCAAACCATGGCAAGACCTTCCCTAAAAGTAAACGCCCTGAGCAACTGGGTATCTCTGGCCGTAAACATCATCATCGGTTTTGCGCTGACGCCATTCATTATCCGGAGCCTCGGAAAGACAGGCTACGGCATCTGGACATTGGTCTGTTCGTTCGTAGGGTACTACGGACTGTTGAGTTTGGGTGTTGGGTCGGCAATCAACCGCTATGTGGCCCGATACTCCGCCCAGAAAGACCAGAAAGCGCTGAGCCAATTTACCAGCACTGCCATGGCCATGTTCAGTATGACCGGGGCGCTGGCGATTGCGATCAGCTTCTTGTGCGGGGGTGTCCTTGCCGATTTCTTCAACGTGGCCCCGGCGGAAAGGGCCAGCTTTGTAAAACTCGTATGGATTGTCGGCGTCACCGCGGGCATCGGCTTTCCGAGCAGTGTTCTCATCGCAGTCGTAGTGGCCCGGGAACACTACGTAGCCAAGAACATTGTCGTAGTGTCGCAGGAACTGCTGCGGGCCGGATTGACGGTCGCGTGCGTAAATGCCGGGTGGGGGCTGCTCGGGGTGGGATTGGCCCCCTTGGCCGCGACCATCTACACCGTTATCTGCACCGGCGTGCTCTTTCGGATGTATGCGGGTGATATCCAACTGCGTGTGGCCTATGTGAACATGAAGACACTCGGCGCGTTGCTCGTCTATGGCGGCGTGACGACCATTATTGTCATTGCAGACATAATGCGGGTCAACCTGGACAGTCTTGTTATCGGCAAGTGGGTCAACGTGGATGCCGTTGGGGTCTACGGGGTGGCGGCCCTGGTCATCCGGTACATGGCGAAGATCGTAAACTCGGCAATGAAGGTGCTTATTCCCAGGTTTACACATCTGGATAGTTCAGATAGCCGGGATGAGCTCCGAGTACTCTTCCTTCGTTCGTCGAGAGTTGCGGGATTCTTCTCCTTTGGATTGTCACTATCTGCGATCGTATTCGGTCCAAGATTCATCTTGGTATGGGCGGGCCAGGATTATGGTGGCGCCGTGCCGGTCTTGATCGTTCTGGCAACGGCCTACCCGTTTTCCTTATCCCAGAGCCCGGCTCTAAGTCTCATGTACGCCATGAACAAGCATCACTATTACGCTCTCTGCACTGTCTTGGAGGCAGTCGCCAACGTGTTTCTAAGTATACTGCTCGTCAAGCGATACGGAATTGTTGGTGTGGCCGTCGGGACGGCAATTCCCATGATCATCGTGAAATGTTGGGTCACGCCGATATACATTTCCAGGATCAGCGGCCTGTCAGTGTGGGGATACTTGCAGTGCTTCGGTCTGCCCTTCGTGCTTGCGAGCCTCTTCTACCTGGTTTTCTATCTGTGTGGTCTCAATACGTTCCTGCTGGACTGTCACTTAAGTGTGTATTTTGCGACGCTGGCGGTGTTTGGTGTTGCCTATCTGGCAGTGTTCCTTCTTAGCTATTTCAAGTGGATGATCAGGTCGGGGTCTCTCTGAGGGAATAGGCCTGAATGTCTGCGACTCCATTGCCTTGAAAGAGTTGAGCCGCGGACGTGGCATAGGCACGAGTGTGTTTTGGCCGGTTGCCCGAAAACGGCGCCGGTGTGAATTAGAGGGTATCCGATAACC
>CAYNQP010000640.1:0-2774 GCA_964399325.1 uncultured Pirellulales bacterium | reverse complement strand
ACAGAACCGTCCACGAAAGCGCCCATGATCTCAACGGGCTTGAACTTCCTGGCCCAGTCCACCATCTCTTTCGCAACGTCCACGACGCTATCACCGCCGTAGACAACCGCATTGGGACCCGTGAACAGAGACGCGGCCGAATCCATCTTCTGATTGCGAAGTGCCCGCCTGAACAGCGAGTTCTTGACCACCGACAGGCGCATCCCTTTGCGCTTCAGCTCGCCGCGCATCAGATTGTTGTCGTTACCCCCAATACCTTTTACCTTGACGACAAGGAAATCCTGTATCTGCTCGTCGACGATCCTCTTCTCGAGTTCGACCTGCAGGAACTCTTTTACATACTTGCTCATCGCATCTCCCGTTAAACAGCGTCCGGCTTCTACCTCACGGGTACCCATGACCACCGCCCTGAGATCCTTGCTCCCAGGGCTTCCTTCTCGGGCCACAGAGCCGGATATCAGACATTCACCGAAACGCCAGGACTCATCGTAGCCGACAAGCACGCCTTCTTGATATACGTGCCCTTGGCCGTCGCCGGCTTGACCTTCTTGATATGCGCGACGAACGCACCGATGTTCTCAATCAGCTTCTGTTTGTCAAAGCTCTGCTTGCCGACAACCACATGCACGTTGCCGCCGGCATCGTTGCGGAACTCGATCTTTCCGGCCGTGAACTCCGCCACCGCCGTGGCCACCTCGTTCGTAACGGTTCCGTTCTTGGGCGACGGCATCTTACCCTGCGGCCCCAGCACGCGACCGAGCTTGCCGACCTTGCCCATGACCCTCGGCGACGCAATGGCCACATCAAAATCCATCCAACCGGCCGTGATCTTCTGAATCAACTCGTCCGTACCGGCTTCGATGGCGCCGGCTTCCTTAGCCCCCTCCACCTGGGTATCATCGCAGAAGGCAATCACCTTCTTCTGCTTGCCCACGCCATGCGGCAGCGACAGAGAGCCTCTGACCAACTGGTCCGCCTGCTTGGGGTCGATCCCCAGAAACAGGACGCACTCGACCGTCTGGTCAAACTTGACCCCCTTGAACGACTTGACCTTGTCAACCGCGGCATCCAGGCTGATCGCTTCCTTGCCGACATCCTTCGCTTCTTTATTGTATCTCTTGCTCTTGGCTTTCATGTCAAAGCTACCCAAACCCATCTCTAATCAACAACGTCGATTCCCATGCTGCGCGCTGTACCGCGAATGATCTTGTCGGCCTGCTCCAGATCATAGGCATTCATATCCTTGAACTTGGTCTCCGCGATCTGCCGAACCTGCGCGGCGCTTACCTCGCCGACCTTCTCCTTGTTCGGTACACCGCTGCCCTTGGCGACCGCGGCCACCTGTTTCAGTAGCACCGCCGCCGGCGGGCTCTTCACCTCAAACGTGAAACTCTTGTCCGCATAGACGGTGATAACCACGGGCACGATCGTGCCGTTCATTTCTTTCGTTCGCTCGTTGAACTGCGAAACAAACTGCCCGATATTGACTCCATGCTGACCCAGCGCCGGACCAATCGGCGGCGCCGGGGTGGCCTGCCCGCCTTTCGCCTGCAACTTGATCTTGACTGCAATTTCTTTCGCCATCTAATAACCCCTGCGCTATCGCGCGACCATTTCACAAAGCCCGCCCAAAGGCGTCACAATCCCCATGCTTCACACTTTCTCAATCTGCCAATACTCGATATCAAGCGGCGTACTGCGTCCAAAGATCGTAACGATCACCTTCACGATCCCGCGCTCGGCATCGATCGAATCCACGGTCCCTTCAAAATTCTCGAAAGCCCCTTCTCGAATCTTGATGTGATCACCCTTCTCGAATTCGACCTTGATACTGGGCGCCTCCTCCGGCTTCTGGGCATCAAGGAGCATTTTGGCCACATCCGTATCACGCATCGGAGTGGGGATTCCTTCCGTGCCAATGAAATCACCGACTCCGGATGTCCCCTTGATCATAAACCACGCATTCTCCGGGACGCGACCATCCTCGGTAGCCTCCATTTCCATGAAGACGTACCCGGGGTAGAGCTTGCGTTTGTGGACCGTCTGCTTGCCGGCGCGGATGCGCTTGATCTGTTCGCTCGGCACCTCGATCCGGCCCACGACCTCACCGATCAGGCCTTCCTGCTCGGCCTTCCGCTCAAGGGCTTCCTTGACCTGCATTTCCTTGTTGGCCGCAACTCTTAATACATACCACTGCATACGACTGCCCTTGGTCCCCTGGAACAAATGCGCTCCGCGCTCTTCGGCCCCACCGTCTGCTACGACCCCGCCGAGCTAGGCTCCAGCAGCGCCTTAAAAACCACAGTGAATGTCAAGTCCGTCATCCCCAAAAGAACGGCCATTGCGACAACAACGATGATCACGACCAGCGTCGAGACCGCGATCTCGCGCCGGCTCGACCAACTGACCTTCTTCAACTCCCCCTCTGCCGCAATCAGGAAATCCGCCACGGCCGGTTTGTTGAGCAACCAGTAGACAAGAACACCCAGGGCCACAAACACGGCCACTGGAACCATCATGAAGACAACCAGGCTCAAGTCTCCGGCACGGAGCATCTCGTAGAGCCGCCAGCAGCCCAACGCAACGATCACCCCCATCGTGAAACCCGCCCACAGCCGTGTGTTCTTTCCCTGTCCGGGCTTGTATATCTTCGTTAGCATAGCCTGCAATCCTGCCAAGATCACGTTTGCGCGCCGCGTTGCCGCCGCGTCTATCTACATCAGGCCAGGAGGGAATCGAACCCCCAACCTTCGGTTTTGGAGACCGACGCTCTG
>CAYNQP010000639.1:0-2790 GCA_964399325.1 uncultured Pirellulales bacterium | reverse complement strand
TGGAAATCCCAGCGAGCCGTCGCTTGAGCCCGCCAGGATTTCTCCTCGCACACCCGGCGACGGTGAATGGCTTCCTTGCTTGACAGGACAAGCCTACGCCCTATCATGGGCGGCGTGTGAACACGTCTCTGCTCTGGTGAAGAAGGCTGCTATGCGCAGCCACAAGAGCGAGACGGGTCTTCGGGGTCTGGTGGAGAGCAGGACACTCGGATATGTACCACGGAAGGGCATCATAGTGGCTTCTCGAAGAGCGGCAATTCACGAAGTTGACTTTTGTGCGCAAATAGCTGCCGCTGTTGGTGTTCTGGTGAGCCAGAATCCAGACTCGTTCCCTTTTCGCGAGGCGCGTGTGGAGGGGTTTGGGACCGGAACGGGCCGGCGCAAACGCAAAGACCTCCGTTTCTATGACTGGAATGGCAAGCTCACTCTATGCGGTGAGGTCAAGCTGCCTGGAACGCGCGAGGGACGGTCTGCGTTCGCCGATAAGCTGATGCAGGACGCTTTTGCCAAGGCGGAAAATGCGGGCGTTCAGTTCTTCTTCACGTGGAATGTCAACGAGTTCGCCCTGTTCGACCGTAGCCTCTGGGACAGACCCCTGATTGACCGACGCGTTAGATTCTGGCGGCTCGCCAGAGACTTGGCTAGTGCTGACGATGTGGCGCGAGAAGAGAATCTCGCTTTCGTCAAGACCCATTTTCTGCCTGATCTGCTACGTGACTTGGCCGACATTCTGTCCGGCCGGCGGCGCGAATGGCTGCCTCCGGATGACATTTTCATCCGTTCGTTGGAAAGCCATCTCAACTGGCCGGTGCAACTGACGAGCGCGTACATCCTGGAACAGGCGAACAAGAGCAAGCCTTTCGACCTCCGTGTCCAGCGCTGGATGGCCGACCAGGAATGGACCTTCGTTCGCACGCCACATGAAGAATGGATTAATGCTGTGGACAACATGGCGAGGACGCTGGCCTATGTGTGGGCGAACCGTCTGATTTTCTACAAAGCTTTGCGCGCGCGCTTTACGGATCTGCCACGCCTTGAGTTGCGACGGTCAGTGAAGACACCGGATCAGGCTCTAGTGGCACTCAAGGGTTTGTTCGAACGGGCCGTCAAGCGTAGCGGTGACTACGAACCGTTGCTAATGCCTGAAGCCACGGATTGGGCGACGGGACTGGTCTTCTCTGCCAGCAGCGCACTGGATGCGTGGCGCGGAATGTTGCGTGGCATCGAGTCCGTCGACTTCTGCGAAGTCTCCTCCGATGTAGTCGGCCGAATCTTTCAGAAGCTTATCGGGCCGGATGAGCGGCACCGTTATGGGCAGCACTTCACAGGCGATGACGTGGTGGACCTCATCAATGGGTTTTGTATCCGAAGCGCCTCTGATACGATTCTCGATCCAGCCTGCGGATCAGGCAGTTTCCTTGTGCGTGCGTATTACCGCAAGCAGCATCTGGGGGCATCGCGCTCCCACCTTGATTTGATCGGTGAGCTGTTCGGTTGTGATATTGCCCTTTACCCGGTGCACTTGGCCACACTGAACTTGGCAGCGCGCGAGATCAACGACGAAGCCAACTACCCGCGCATTGTGAGGCACAATTTCTTTGATGTCAGACCGGATCAAGCGTTTTGCCACATTCCCGCGCCCGATGAAGCTGACGAGCAAGTGCCAGTGAATTTGCCTATGTTGGACGCGGTGGTCGGCAATCCGCCGTACGTGCGCCAGGAGAAGGTCGAAAAGGCCGACAAGGCGCGCTTCGGGCAGATTGCGAGCGAGGCATGGGCAGACCTCCATCTGACTGGGCGTAGTGATTTGCACTGTTACTTCTGGCCTGCTGCCGCCCGGCTCCTGAAGCCTGATGGTCACTTTGGCTTTCTTACCAGCTCATCATGGCTGGACGTAGAGTACGGTTTTGCACTTCAGGGCTGGATACTCCGGCACTTCAGAATTCTGGCCGTCATGGAAAGTGCGGGCGAACCGTGGTTTGAGGATGCGCGAGTCAAGACCTGCGTGACCATCCTGCAAAGGTGTGACGACGAACCGGCGCGCATGAAGAACCGAGTCCGGTTCGTCCGTTTCTCTCGCCGCCTGGCAGATGTGATTGGGATTCCGCCTGGGCAGGACGAAGATAGGCGCCAGAATGCTATTGAGGCACTGCGAAAACGCATCCTCGATGCGAAGGCCGACTATGAAGATGAAGACCTGCGAATCATCCTTAAATCGCAGCAAGACCTCTGGAACGACGGGGTCCGGGCCGGGGCGATCCTTGGCACCGCAGAACTGGAGCCGCTGGCCGAAGAGTATGAGAACGGTGATGAGTCAGGCGCCGATCTGCCCGATGTGACGGTGGGCGACCCAGAAGAAGCAGCAAAGGAGAACGGCAATTATCACGCTGGCAAGTGGGGGCGGTACATTCGTGCTCCCGACCTCTATTTTGACATCATGCGCCGCTTTGGTGGTCGGTTTATTGCGCTCGGCGAGATAGCGACGATTCGCAGAGGTATAACAAGCGGCTGTGATGCGTTCTTCATGCCGAGGGAGGTCACCGCAGAAATGCTGGCCAACCATGGCAGCGACCGTGCCTTCCGACAACATGCGGCCGGCGCACCACGGAAGGAGGTTGAGTCAGGCCAGCTAAAAATCATCGAAGCTGGCGACGGAAGCATCCATCCCATTGAAGCCAAGTATCTGGCCCCTGAAGTTCATAGCTTGATGAAGGTGGATCGCCCCGTGATCCGTGCCGCCGACCTCGACCGCGTCGTCCTTATGGTCAGTGAGCCGACAGATAGGCTGAA
>CAYNQP010000638.1:0-2798 GCA_964399325.1 uncultured Pirellulales bacterium | reverse complement strand
GCAAGTCGGTCGGCCGTAAGTCGTGGGCCTCTACGGAATGGGCTCGGTACGGAGCAAGCCCCAACTGTTGGACGGGAAAGCCAAGGAAAAGATGGTTCATGGTGGTGTTGCCGACGATGCACGCTTCATAGACCGCGTGCGAGCCAACGTTGGCAACATCGCACAACCTGTGAATCAGGTCATTGATGCAGTCAACGACCGCTTTTTGCAGTTCTGCTGAGTTTGCCTCGAACCGGGCATAGTTGATCCGGGTGATCACATCGTCGCCGAGCTGCACCTGAGGATTGAGCGTTGCCTGTGTTGCGATACAGTGGCCGTCAGCCAGGTTGACCAGCTTGGCCACCACGGTCGTCGTGCCGATATCCACCGCCACGCCCAGGATGTCCCCCCTGCCCGCAATAGATCGATATCTGTCAACGATGGTCGGTTTGATTTCGGTCGCCGGGTCCAACCCGCGTGAGAGGATCTTGTGCTCGTAGAAACGTGACTGGGATGGAACCGTCACTGTCAGGTCGGCCAGCACGATGTGCTGGCAGGCGAGCACCTCTCGACCGGATGGGTGGAGCTCAACCACACACTTGCGGCATATTCCCTTGCCACCGCACGGAGTGGTTAAAATGATGCCCGCTTGGCCCGCGGCCTCAAGGAGAGTGGTGCCCCGGTGGATGAACACCTCCTTGTCATCAGGCTTGAAAACTACGCGGAAGTGCTCCATAGGCGTAACCGCGCCTCCGGCGCTGTGTGACCGGCCCAGCGTGAGGAAACCTCACGGGGCGCAGGTTGAGGAAGGAAAAGGCTTCTTAGCTGATTTTGTGCCTGATTTTCCAGCGTGTGCGTCGTTTTTTGCTTCCAATCTTCCGTCTGCGTCGTGGTTTACTCATGCATTCCTCCAACAAAACTCGAAATCTCTGTTATAGACATTTTTCTATGCGTATAATCCGTATAATGCTACAGGGTACTTGCCTGCCTGTAAAGGGATAAAAGGGCAAATGTCTGAACCACAGAATGCGTATATGAGTGCGGGTGCGACAGGGAGCCCCTGGTAGGCCGACTTTGGGCGGCCCGAGGGCGTGATTTCTCGCCCGATCCTGCTCGACAGTGAGGTGCGAAGATGATTCAATGCGACCAATGTGAACTCTGCGAGACCGGGCCGGACGGCCAAAAGGTGTTCAGGTGCGATCCCTTCTCCAACATCAAGGAGCCGGAATGCATCGCAAAGTGGCAACTGCTCCGCCTGGATATGCTGCTGGCCAGCTACCAGGATATGCTGAAATCTTATAGCAGACTGGCCCCTTTGCAGGACAAGATCTTCAAGTATGTGCAGCGGGAGATCAACGACATCGAGGAGTCGGAGAGTTGGAGGCTGGACCCCGAGGAAAAACAGGACGAGGACAAGAATGACACATGGCCTGTCTAGGGGAGCTGGCAGCGGGCACCGTTCCCCGGTCTGCCTTGGCAGCGGTTCCGACAGCGACCTGACGATACGAAAAGGGATTCGGACGATTGCACTCGCGTGCGGCCCGCACGGGCAGCACCGTCTCCGGCGACATGCATTCCGCCCGCTGAGAAGGAGTTCATCCCCTCCTTTCAGGCTGGGTGGCAAGAGGCATGGGAACGGCGGCTCCCTACACAATCACGCGCTGCTCGGATTCATGCAATAAACTCATTAGGGGTGGCGTCTTCTGGGGTAGTGAACACAACAGATGGGTCCGAGCGTCGAGCTAACCCGAATCATAGAGGGCTGTAAATCGGGGAACGCCGAAAGCTTCGCCCAGGTCATCGACATCTACTCCGGCCGGCTATATGGTTATTTCTATCGGCTAACAGGCGACCGGAACCTGAGCGATGAGCTTCTCAGCGAGCTTTTTATGAAACTGGTGGAGAAGGTCGGGACCTATAAGGGCGGGTCGTTTGAAAGCTGGCTCTTTAGGATTGCCGCGAATATCTTCCACGACTATCTGCGAAGCCGAAAGCGGCGCCGGAGACTGCTGGATTCGAGACGAGCTGATTTGGAGCTTCAGACATCGGAGCCCAGGATATCGGACGCGAATGACGAGAAGCTTGACAAGCTTCAGATTCAGTTGAATCGTATGGATGCCGATACGAGAGAGTTGATTATGCTGCGTTTCTATTCCGATCTCAGCTTCAAGGAAATCGCCGAGGTCCGTTCGGAGCCGATCGGCACGGCGCTGTCCAAGCTGCATCGGGGGCTCAAGAAGCTGCGCGAGCTCATGGAGGGTTGAATTATGGAGAATCGAAATCGAGAGAGCCTGACAGAGCTGTTTAGGCGTTTCCTTGGGGGCGACGAGGCTGAGGTTGCCACAGACGAGATCCAGCGTGCTGAGAAGCTGCTTGAGTTGTATGCGGCGCCGAAGCCCGCCCCGGAGATGCTGGCGCGCCTCAAGCGGCAGGCAGCCAGCCGGCACATACCGCATCACAGATTCACTCATGTGGCCCATCGGCTGGGGGGAGCTGCGGCCGCCATTATTGTCGTTGCGATGATCGGGCTGCTTGGACGCGGTCCGACGAGCCCTCCTCGGGTCAACTACGCGTCGTTGATTCCCACGGCGATATGGGAAAGCGAAGATATCAACTCCGACGACGTGGAACTGGCGTACTTCACAGCGGAGATCCAACAAATCGAGGCACAGATGCGAGCGTTGGAAGCTGGCGAAGGCGACAGTGCGACCGTGGGCGCCCTGGACGAGGTCGAAGTGGAACTACTGCGTATCGATACGGAATTTTGGAAGGAATAGCGGTAATGCAGCTACATCGAATTACCCTGCTTCTGGGCTTGG
>CAYNQP010000637.1:0-2801 GCA_964399325.1 uncultured Pirellulales bacterium | reverse complement strand
AATGTTCTCTCGCACGCCTTTGATTCCGGCCAGAGAGAAGCGATTGATGTGGTCGGTCAGGGTCTCGACCAGCTCCTCGCTCGGCATGTCAAGTTTCGCGTGCGGTGGCATCCGGCCGGTGAATATGTGGATACCGATGGTCATGCATTGGTGCACGATGCTCATCGCGCACAGCAGCAGTTGTTCGTCGGTGGCCTCGGGCCCGAGCAGTTTCCTCATCAGGGCGTCCATTCGCTGCCGCAAGGAGCCTATCGCATCGTGCTTAACATGCTCGATCACGTCGGTTGGGTGAACGACTTCCTGGAGCAGGAGCTTGCCTGCGTGGCCGATGCGTCCCGGATTGACGGCTCGCCCGATGAGCGAATGGATCGTGCCGCGCAGCCGGTCCTCGGCTGAGGCGTCGGGGCTGAGCCCGCCTTCCGGCGGATAGGCCTCATTGGCTTCGTCGAAGGCGCGACGCCAGACTTGGGCGTAGAGCTGGTCCTTGGAGCCGAAATGGTAATTGATGGCTGCGATGTTGGTCCCGGCTCGCGTGCAGATGTCCTCGACGGTCGCGTCGTGGTAGCCCTTATCCGCGAAGACCTCACACGCGACGGTCAGGATTCGCTCGCGAGTTTCGATTCCATCTTTTCGTTTTGCCATAAGCTGCCTCCGGCCGGACCGGTTTGCAGGCGACTTTCCAAGCGATGGGCCGCCGAATTCCAATGTGTATTTGAATTTCTCTGGCCAGGTAAGTCAAACGCATTTTTGAAAAACGCGATAGAGTTGCCGCCGCATGGGGCGTGTGCCTGAAGGTTTGTCACTTCGTGGAGAACTTGAAAACCGTGGTATTTCTGTACTCCTGGCCTGGCCGCAGGACCGCTGATCCGTAGGAACCGTTGAGAATGTAGTTGTGGTCGTATCCCCGTGTCTCGGTCGGTTCGCCTATCCGTTCCCCGATTTTACGCGTGTTGGGGTTTGTGCTGGGGGAAAAGCGGCATAGAATAACCGCAATAGGAAACGAGGGATTGACCTCGATAGCCAACAGGCCTCGCAAAGGACTAAAGAAAGGGCGCCTCAATGAATCGCAGAGAGTTCTTGAAGACTGTGCCCGCGTTGGCTGTGGCAGCGAGTGCCGTGTCGAGTCTGGGCCAGGACGTTCCCGCGACATCGAGCGCTACGCACGAATTGCAGCCCATCGCGTTGCCCAAGCCCGAGATGGAAGGCGGCAAGTCCGTGCTGGCGGCCCTGTGGGAACGCCGGACGAATCGCAACGTCAGTGAGAAGAAGCTGCCGGAACAAGTGCTGTCGAATTTGCTCTGGGCGGCCTTCGGAGTCAACCGGGAGAACGCGTCGTTTGGCAAATCGGGCAGGACCGCTCCATCGGCGAGCAACTCGCAGGAGATCGATCTTTACGTGGCTCTGCCTGAGGGGGTCTATCTCTACGAGGCCGCCGGCCACCGCCTGGACCCTCTTGTCGCCGGCGACTTTCGTGCCCGGTCCGGCCGACGGGCCGCGGCGACCGCCCCGGTCAACATCTTCTACGTTGTGGACCTTGCCCGTTACGTGCTGGAGGGCAACCCGGATCGAAGGATCAATGCCCCGGAGATCCAGAAGTCCCACTACTACTACTGCGTGACAGGGCTGATCGCTCAGAACGTCTACCTGTTCGTTGCTTCGCAAGGTTTGGCCGCTTGGTTCCACAACTGCGACAGGGAGAACACCGCCAGAGAGTTCAAGCTGAGGCCGGAGCAGCATGTGCTCTTTGCCCAGACCGTGGGTTACCCAAGCGAATAGATAATGATTATTCGCTCTTACGGAAAAGGAGGCAAAGCATGAAAAAGAAGACTCTGTCTACCCTGGTGTTCGGCGTGGTGATTCTGTTGGCGGCGGTGGCCGAGGGCGGGGATTCGCCTCGCTTTCGCGGGCCGGCCGGCGACGGCATCTTCCCCGAAACGGGGCTGCTCAAGCAGTGGCCCGAAGGCGGGCCCAAGCTCGCCTGGTCCGTGCTGGAACTGGGTAAGGGCTACTCCTCAGCCACCGTGGTCGACGGCACTGTCTATATCTCTGGAATGGATGACCAGAAGCAGGGGGTTCTATTTGCGTTCAACCAGGACGGTTCTCCAAAATGGAAGACAGCCTACGGTGCGGAAATGGATAAGATGGGGCCGGCGCCGGGCGGCACGCGTGGCACACCGACCATAGATGGCGACCGGATATTCCTGATGACCGACTTCGGCGCTCTCGTCATTCTCGACGCCGAGAAAGGGCAAGTGCTCAAGACAGTTGATCTGGTCAAGCAGTTCGGTGCCGAACAGGCGCGCTTCGGTTTTGCCGAGTGCGTGCTGGCCGACGGTCAAAAGGTCATCTGCACGCCGGGAGGCCTCGATGCGTCACTTGTCGCCCTGGACAGGAACACAGGCGAGACGATCTGGCAGACCAAAGGCTTCAGTCAGGCGTCGGGCTATTGCTCCGCCCGGCTCGTCAGTCACGATGGGCGGCGGTTCGTCCTGACGATGATGTCTCAGGGAGTCGTCGTGGTCGATCCGGATACCGGCCAGGTAGTCTGGCAGCACGAATACCCACATCGGGCCGGGGGCCAGCCCAATCCACCTCTCTATGTTGATGGGGCGGTCTATGTCTGCTCAGGCATGGGCACGGGCGGCGCGATGCTGTCTCTGGCTGAAAGCAGCCCGACCGCAGCGCCCAAGTGGACCGACAAGACGCTCGACTGTCAAATGCACGGCACTGTTATGATCGACGGGTGTGACGTGCCCCCCGAAAAGTGTGCCAGTTAGAAGTAGAGGGTATCCGATAAGAGA
>CAYNQP010000636.1:0-2801 GCA_964399325.1 uncultured Pirellulales bacterium | reverse complement strand
TTCCATCGGCCGACCAAAGGTGATTTCGTGAGTTTTCAGACAGAGCCTAATACTCCTTTAGATCATGCACCCAACTCGCCAGTACCTTCCACAGAACTGTCGCAGCAAAGTAGACTTCAGGATCCTGCTGCTTTAGCTCCTCAATACTCTCGATCATCGTTTGCTCCTCCGTCCTGCCGATCATGTAGGCGATCCATTGGCGCATATCGAGATCTCTTGCGCCCATTCTCTCCATCATATCGGTCAATTGCCACCGGCCGGATCGACTCAGAGCCCATGCGATGCCCGGACGCTCGGCACCGGTGGCAGCCACAAAGGCATCAAGCACTGGCGCCGTGTGTTCGTCACATATCCTGCGAAGAGCTCTGGCAGCTTCGATTCGTATCTGTTCGTGCATTCCAGCAAACGTGGAAACCAAGTCCGGAATGCTCGTTTCCGAGTTGAGTTCTCCCAAGGCCCATGCAGCGCGCGCTCTAATCTCCTCATGCTGGTCTGGGTCTTTGAGAACACTGCGCAGGAGCATGCACGAGTTCTCAGATGCTATCTCCCCGAGAGTTATCACGGCTTCCAGCCTATGATCCAGGTAGTTGCTGTCGAGCATTGATCTGATGAAGGCGAATCCGTCCTCATGTCGACGGCGTGCCAGAACGGCCGCAGCTTCCAGTCGTACGTAGATGTGTTCTGCGTTGTCACCGAGACGTCCTCGCACAGGGGCCAGATAGAAGTCACCTGCAAGGTGGGAAAATGCTTTCAGGGCTGTGTAGCGATCGGAAAGAGAAACGCTGTTCAGGAGATCCAAGTAGTATGTCTGCGGGTCAATAACTCTTCCGTGAATATCACCCTGTACTTGTGTGGCCGACGCAAGGATGGCATTCCTACGGAATACATCGCCCTGTGACACCGTTGGGGTGAGTGTTATTCCTGCCTTGGTGAGCTTCAGAGTGCTGGTCCGGCTATCTGCGGCTCTTCTGAATTGGAGCTTGTCATCAGAGAGACGAGACACCTTGCCATCACTGCTTGCGACTGCGGTGGGCCAGGTTATGCGTGACTCAAACCCCTCCTCAGCTCCTTTAGGCCTCTCTTTGACCATGTTGCCGCCATCGAAAGCGCTACGTAGGTCTCTGACTTGGATGTATTGCACAAGCTCGTCTGCTTCCCAGTCAACGGGAGCACGGCCGCACTTGTGGCACACGACAAAGGCGGTGTAGTCATCATCCTCCAATCCAAAGTCCCATCCGCGCGTCTCGTCGGCCGACGAGTGCGACATCGAGATCACCAGTTTTGTCTTTGCCCTTGATTCGACTCGGATGCCAGAGTCTACCAACAGGATATCCGGTACGCGAATCCTTTTGATTTTGATCGATTTCCATATCTTGTAGCCGGACGAACCCCGCTCCAATTCGACAGGGGCATGGCCTTTGGCACGGAGGTCGCCAATGACCCTACGCGTGCCGACTGCCCCAATAGCGAGTTTTTCCAGGAAACTCTCATCGGTTTTGAATGCGCGCTGTGCCATCAGGACTCCCAATCTGGACAGTTGGCGCACCTGCGGGTGCGACCCACACGGATGGTATTCAATTTCGACCAACTACGCAAGGGGCAGACGAGATACATTTCCCAGTTCCGGTACGAATGGGAAGTGTGAAGGCAGGAAACAGAAGACCAAGTGGCCCGGAGACTTGTCAATGGGATGGGGATGTGATAGAAACGCCGGGCAGGGGGTGATGGCTGACGTAGATGGTTGCTGACCTTTGATCTGTGGAGGTTGCTTATGGAACGGTTGGGTTGGTTGGTGGTTGTCGGTGTTGTCGTGCTGGGGTTGTGCGGCGTGGGGGTGGCGCAGGATTCGGGGCTTGGCGAGGCGACGATTGAGCGGATTCGGGCGGAGTTTCAGATGGATGCGGGGACGCGGGCGATGCGCAATGCGCTGACCGGGACGGACATTCGCGAGATCGCGGAGAACCGGCAGATCGTCGCGGGACACAACGACAAGTTCAGCCATAAGATCAAGACCAAGGGCATCAGTAATCAGAAGAGCAGCGGGCGGTGCTGGATGTTCGCCGGCTTCAATACCATCAAGCCCATCCTCATGGACAAGCTCGAGATCGACAGCTTCGAGTTCTCGCAGATCTATCTGCAGTTCTGGGACAAGATGGAGAAGGCCAACACGTTCCTGCAAGCCATGATCGACTTTCGCGACCGCGACCTGATGGACCGCGAGGTCGTGTTCCTGCTGAAGAGCCCGGCCCCGGACGGCGGGTACTGGGAGAACTTCGTCGATCTCGTGGCCAAGCACGGGGTCATGCCGAAAGAGGCGATGGCCGAGTCCGCCAGCAGCGAGAATACGAGTATGATGAATCGGATTCTCGCGCGGATTCTGCGCAAAGACGCGGTCGAGCTGCGCGACATCTACGAGGCGACCGGCTCGGTCAAGCAGATGGAGCAGGCCAAAGAGCGCATGCTCAAAGAGGTGTATCGCGTGCTCGTGCTGAACCTGGGCGAGCCGCCGAAGCAGTTCTCCTGGCGCTACAAGATCAAGGACAAAAAGAGCGACGGGGATGCCGAGGAGAGCGAAGGCGCAGAGGACGAGGCCGACCCGGGCGAAGATGACGCGGGCGAGAAGAAGGAGGGCGACAAGGACGAGTACGAAGTGCAGCAGAAATGGAGCGAGCGGCGGATCTTTACGCCCAGGTCGTTCTACGGTGAATTCGTGGGCGTCGATCTGCGGCAGTACGTGAACCTGACGAACGATCCGGTCCGGCCGCGGGGCGGGCATTACGAAATCCAGTTGACCCGCTCCC
>CAYNQP010000635.1:0-2808 GCA_964399325.1 uncultured Pirellulales bacterium | reverse complement strand
GATGGCAGCGATACCACGCCCATCCCGGAGACTTGGGAGACGGCTACTTACGTCTATGATGCCGCCGGCCGGCGGATCGCCAAGGCCTTCGACGGGCAGGTGGCGCGCCAGTACCTCTACGATGGCGACCAGTGCATCGCTGAATACGATGGCGACAATCACCTGTTGCGCAAGTTCCTCTACGGCCCGGGCGTGGACCAGCCCATCTGCATGATCGAGGTGGCCGACAGCAACGCGGTCTACTACTACCACTTCGACGGCCTCGGCTCGGTGGTGGCGCTGAGCGATGCCGACGGCGACACGGTCCAGACCTACGAGTACACCGTCTTCGGCGAGCCGGCCGCCTCCGACCCGAACCATACCAACCCCTTCCTGTTCACCGCCCGCCGCTTCGACCCCGAGACCGGCCTCTACCACTACCGCGCCCGCGCCTACAACCCCTACATCGGCCGCTTCCTCCAAACCGATCCGGCCCGTCAAGGAATGAACCTGTACGCCTATTGCAGAAACAATCCGGTCGCCTGGGTAGATCCTAGCGGTATGATGGGAATCATACCCACCGGGTATATTGCGGTTGCCAGGGGGACATGTGGAGCCGAAGTGCTCCCATTAGGTGCCTACGTGATAGATTGGGGAAGTGTTGAGTCTTATGGGGCCAGCGCGGTCGGCCTTGCCGTTGGAGCGGGAGAAATACTTAAATCGGTAGCACTAACAGTGACAACGAGCCTGATAGAGGGCGCGGCGGGGATAGCCACGGGTTTGCTTACCAGCGTCATTGACGGGAGCACCGCTGCAAAGTCGTACCGCGCTTTTATCGAGGTCCAGGACTGCTGCGATACGAATCAAGACGGTGTGATCGACGGAGACGATTGGGTGGGTGAGGAGCGATATTGGATTGAGCTCTTTAGCGTGTACAACACAAGCGACGATATTGGAAAGTGGAACGACATGGGCTACAATTCGGCCGCTGACGCGTTCAGTGCGGGCCTCTTTGCCTATCACCATCTATTGCCCTGGGCGGACGTGTATAAACCATTCGCAGGTCACTGGGTCACCACTGGTCCTGAAGCACCTTACCGGAGGGTCAAGCCCGCGGTGGAAGGGACGTTGGATCTGGCGTCCATCAAAGCCAAAGCCAGCGGCGTGCCAGATGACATAGAGAAATACATCAGTACTGAGATAGCTGCCCTAAGCAAAGAGAGTCCGTGAAAGCAGCGGACGATCATAGAACACAGACATTGAGGAGAGATGGCTATGATGACTTCGAATAGGGTTGAGAAGAAGATCCTCGTGTGCCTTTTCGGAACGACGGTTCTGTCGGCGTGTGCTGTGGCGGCGGGGGCCTCCTCGCCGCCTTCGCGAAATGCTGCTTTTGTTTACTACCAGGCATGCCTCCTGGCGTCTCATGTGGCCTTGCCAGACAACTTCGGCTCGGTGATGACTAGTTTGGAGACACGTTTCGACCCTGACCCGGGGGCCCAGTTGATCATCCGTTCGCCGTATTTCCAGGAAGTGATTGAACTAACCACGGCGGCCAGCAAGATGTCGCAGTGTGACTGGGGATTGGTGCGCACGTGGCGATTGAGCGCGGGCCATCAAGTGGGCGGTGGCGTACGTCAGTTGGGTGGTTTCCTTGTCGCCCATGCGAGGGTGCTTGCGCTTGATGGCCAGTACAAGGCGGCCTTGGAGGTTGCCTTGACAATGCGTCGAGTCAGCCGCCACCTTGGTGATGATGCTCTGGGAATGTGGTTCCCTTCTGGATCACTGAACGTCGGAGCCTTCGCGCTGATCCAGTATGTCCTAGGCAAGATGCCTCCGAATGCTAACACCCTTACGTGGCTGGAGAAGGAACTCCCCGCCGGTGGCGATCTGGAATGGCACTCCAGAGAGACTTTAACCCACTGGCGTGATCGGGAAATCGAGTGCTTGCAGTTGTCTCCGGAGTTACTCGCCAAGCAAGTCGAAGCCAATGTGTCGCAGAAAGAGCGGGAGGATCTGACGCCGACCCAGGTGCTGGAGCGTGCCCGGCTGGCATACGACGTGTTTCTTGAGTCCGTGCTGGAGATACTCGAAAGTGAAAGATCCTGCCAGGGCAAGTATCATGATCTTGAGCAACTGTTGACAAAGGCCGAGTTCAATGCCGCCGATGGTGATCCCACCGTCCTTCTGAGCGACCTGATAAGCAGCACGCGCATTCTCTACAGGACGGATATCTACCACCGGGCTCACATCCGGGCCGTCAAGGCTGCGATCGTCATCTACCATATCAAGGCCACGACCGGGCAGTTGCCCCAAACCCTTCCGACGGGCTTGCCCAAGGACCTCTACAGTGGCAAGGACTTTGAATATCGGGTGACGGACGAGGGGTTCATCCTTCGCTGCCGAGCCGAGACCCCTCGTCCGGGGCCGAATGGTCCTGAAGTCAGACAATTCGAGTTCCCGGTCGTCGAGTGATACGATGCCGGGGTCACGCACGAAGCTGCGAAACTGGGGATAGCAGGATCATGTCCAGATTGGCGAGAGCCATTGCGGTCGGACGTGCCCATCACGTCACGCAGCGCGGCAATCACCGCCAGGATGTGTTCCTGATCGATGATCGCCGGCGGGTGTATGGCGCATTAACATGCGAAGTGCAACACGGTAGGTAGTGACAGTCACGAGCCGGCCGGCAGCACGTATTTCGTTTTTCCCCTGGGGACGCTGTCCCCAGACCCCTGGGGTTTTTCGCTTTGGACCCATAGCATGATGGGTAAAAACGGGGACAGTCACCTATTTTCTTGTTGACATGGGTGGGATGAGGGTGGTAGA
>CAYNQP010000634.1:0-2811 GCA_964399325.1 uncultured Pirellulales bacterium | reverse complement strand
CTCAGCGCCGCCGACGTCGTCGAGAAGCTTGAAGAGCTGGAGGTCATCGGCAAAGCCGAGAAGCCCGCCGTGGCTGTTCCTTCGGTTTTCGCCACCAAGACGTCGTCACCCGGCGCGGCGGCAGCGGGCGATACCGCAACCGGTGTGTCGATGGAAGCGACACAGGTAACGGTGCTGGAGGCCACGAACTCGCTGCTAATCAACGGGACCGACGAGCAGCACGCTCGGATAGGCTCGGTCATCGACCGGATCGACGTGGCCCCGCAGGACCTGCGCTGTCTGAAGGTCTACGATATCAAGTACGTTGATGCCGAAGACATGAGGAACAAGCTTATCGAGTTCGAGATCATAGGAGAGAAACGCGACACTCCCTCCGGCCCCGTCGCCGCCCCGGATTCGGCCGCAGCCTCACCGAAAGATACTGCCCCGGCGGAGATCGCCACCATGCAGGAACCACAAGTGACGGTGCGTGAGGCCACAAACTCACTGCTGGTCAACGCCACCACAGCGCAGCACGCCCGGATCGCGGAGATCATCGAGCATATCGACGTCGTACAGCAGGACCTGCGGGCCATGAAGGTGTACGATATCCAATACGCGGACGCGGCCGAGGTGAAGGATAAGCTGGAGGAGTTCGAGCTGATCGGCGCCAAACAGGAGACCCCCGGCCGGATTACCGCGCTGCCTGCCTCCTCCGGTGCGCCACGTGCGACATCGAGCCCAGCCGGGGCGAAGGACGCCGCGACGATGCAGCAGCCGCAAGTGGCGGTGCTGGAATCGACCAACTCGCTGCTGATCAACGCCACCGATTTCCAGCATGTCCAGATGGCCAGCGTCATTAAGTACGTGGACAAGGAGGTGCGCCAGGAGGCGATTCCGTACGAGATCTACTTCCTGGAGAACCAGGACCCCGAGGCGCTGGCCGAAGTGCTCGGCAAGCTCATCCAGGAGACGGTCACCAGCAAGGAAGACAAGATCGAGCAGCCCGCCAAAAGACCGCAGGACGAAATCACCATCGTGCCGGACAAGGGAACGTTCTCCTTGGTCGTCTACGCCAGCCGCAAGAACCAGGACTGGATCAGCAAGCTGATCGAGGCGCTCGACAAGCGCCGGCCGCAGGTCTTGATTGACGTGACACTCGTCGAGATCACCGAGACCGACCAGTTCACGTACGACCTCAGCCTGGTTCAGGGCCGGCCCGATCTCCACAGCACCTCCGCTGTTAGCGGTGTTGATCCGAACGGGGGCATGCTCGGCCGGCTGTTTCAATCGGGCAACGGCCTCTTCACCGGCTTCTACGGCGACCGGCACATCCAGACCCTGCTGGAGGCCGTGCAATCGAAAAACTACGGACGGGTGCTGGCCAAGCCCAAGATCCTGGTCAATGACAATGAGGCCGGCGTCATCAAGACGACGGATACGACGTATGTGGAAAGACGGTCATCCGTGCCTGTGACTTCCGGCGGCGCGGGCAGCCAGCAGAACCTGATCGAGACATCGCTGGATTTTACCGCCTATGAGGCCGGCATCACCTTGAATATCACGCCGCACATCAGCGAGGGCCACCTGCTCCGCCTGGACATCTCGCTGACACGGTCCGACTTCCTGCCGACCGAGGACCAGAAGAAGCCGCCGAACACCACCGCCAGCGAGGTCACCACCGCCGTGACGGTCCCGGACGGTAGCACGATCATCCTGGGCGGCCTGCTAAAGCTCAATCAGAACAAAGGCGGCAAGAAGGTCCCGCTGCTGGGCGACATGCCTGTGGTCGGCGGGCTGTTCCGCAGCGTCAACAACTCGGACAAGCAGAGCAAGCTGTACGTGTTCGTCAAGGCGGAGATCATTCGTCCGACCGATGGCCTGGCCCAGGGCGCAGGCGATCTGGAAGCCATCTCGCAAAGAAACCGCGCCGCCTTCGAGACGCACGAGGCAAAATTCCAAACCTACCAAAACTGGCCCGGCGTCAAGCCCGAACCGGTAGAGCCCACCAGAGTCCTTGATGCCAGGTGATCATCCCGTGCGAGCGCGAACCGGCGAGCCCATACGCCCCACGAAGAGTCCTGGGACCGTGCGGAGTTGCTCCAAGCCTCAGTAGCAGTGCCCCGGTACAAAGCAATACCATCGCTGTGATCATGGACGTGACATCGTGTCTCCAGAATGTCTCCACGCGCATCTGTTTTGGCAAATACCAGCCCGGCGAGACCCTTTGTCAAACACACAGAACGCCGTTTTTACGATTTATCGGTCCGGAAAACGGACTGGTTGAATAGTGAGCCGCTCCGGTGGTCGGCGGCGTGCGGCAGGCGATGGGCTGCGGGTGCCTACGTGGCTAGCAGGCCGATCTGTACGGATCGGCATAGGTGCTTCGGCATTCTGACAGAGCACTGATACGGAGAGGGTGTGTGTATGCGCTTGACCGAGGGTGGGCGCCGCATGTCGAGAATCTCATGCCAGAGTGAGCCCCCAACACAGGTCTGTGCATTGTTGTCTTGCATCTCTTCGCATATATGGTATAATGACCATACATGAACGCGTGAACTCGATTGAAGGGATGCACAGATGACCGTGTCACGGAAGCAACTGGCAGCGAATCGCAAGAACGCCAAGCAGGGTGGGGTCAAGTCAGCCGAGGGCAAGGCCATCGCCAAGTACAACGCACTGAAGCATGGACTGCTGGCTAAGGAGGCGGTGGTCGCGGCAGGTGAGGGGGCCGAAGACCCTGCCGAGTTCGAGGCTCTCGCGCAGGACCTCAAGGCCCAACTGCAGCCGGAAGGGACACTGGAGGAAATGCTGGTGGAGAAGATTGCCGTG
>CAYNQP010000633.1:0-2812 GCA_964399325.1 uncultured Pirellulales bacterium | reverse complement strand
GGGATACGTGCGAGCAAAACCGGTGGGCGTGTACATGCCGTGAAAATTGATCAGCAGGTGATGCTTCGCGGCCGTGGCCACAATTTCCTGGGAATAACGCACGGTTTCCTGGGAGTCGCTATTGAGAAAGTCGATTTTGACACCGGCAAATCCCATTTCCGCAAAATTGCGAAGCGATTTCTCGATGCCCACCGATCTAACGGTCACCGAGTTTGCCCAAATCAACAGACGCACATTCTTGGCCTTGGCATAGGCCATCAGTTCCGGAATATCGATTTCCCTGGACACCTGCGAGAAATCACCGGACCCCGACCACATATTCCCATACCAATACCAATCCATCAACTGGTATTGCCAGCCCAACTCGGCGGCCAGGTCAATGTATTGCTTGTGTGACTCGGTCGTACCGCGTGCATTGACGCCCGTGTTCTTGCGAGGATCAAAGGCATTGGTCCCGGTCCACCAGGCGTCCCAGGCGGACACGCCGGGCTCGATCCACGAAACGTCGTCAATGCGGCTCGGCGTAGCGAGCGTCGCGATCAGATCCGAATCCACCAAATCCATGGCCTTGGGGCCAATCATCATGACACGCCAGGGGCTGACTCTCGGCACGGACGAGACCACCATCCCGTTTCCATCGCCGCGTCGGGCCAGTGTCACCTTGAGGGTCGATGATCCGGTTCCGGTCAGCGCCATGCCGGACCAGTCCATCAAATCCGATTCCGCCACCGCGATATAGCCCACGGGCGTTTCGACCAACAGCGGCAGGACGCTGCGATAGGGACGCCCCGGCCCGCCTGATTGAATGTCGCTCAACTTCTTTTCCGGATACACGTTCTCCGCGCACTCGGATTGGTCGCCGGACCAGCAACGGTAATCCTCGGCAAAGTCAAATTCCGTCAACTCGTTGGTCAATACGAAATCCCCAAGGCCGGACTCTTTGGGAAGGTCGTAACGAAACGAAACGCCGTCGTCGTAGGCACGCACGATCAGGCCAAACGTCCGTTGTGGCTCGCCACGCTCCTCCAGCGTGAGGTGCAACTGTCTCCAGTTGTCCGGAACAAGACGGCGCTGACCGAATCGGTTCTCCCATTGGCCCTCGTGCTGGCTCGTTTCGGTTTTCGTGATGACCGCCGCCGGACCGAGTTTAATGCCGCCCTTGAATTCCAGACCCAGCGGTGATTTCGTCAGCACGACGCGATCGTTGACCTCAACACGATAATTCAGCCCGCCATCATCGGAGACAATCACCGCCAGCTCGCCTGCCGGCGAAGCAATCCGCTGTTCGGCTGCATACCCCTTAGCGGTTAATACGGCAAAAGTAACTCCAACCAGCAACGGCATCATTGTCAATAATGGCCCAACTCGTTTCATGCTTCAGACTCCTTCTCTGTTGACGAATTTCTCACCGCCGGCACAAAAGCGAATGACCTCCCGTTATGTGGAAGAAATTTGCTTTTCACCGTTTATTCACATGGATGCATGCGGCCACAACCACCCTATACCCCATATCAGTTCTATACTCTCACGAGTCTCGCCCGATCAGCGGACCTGAATCTTCGTGCTGGCCTCCGTGAGCCCCTGGGTGGTTGCCCGCACCTCAACGGTTCCCGTCCGGTCAGCAGCACGCACAATCGCCTGTGCCCGACCTTGGAACAGCTTTCGTGTTTTGCCCTGGAAACCTTCCGTGCCGCTGAAGTCGGCACTGGCCACACCGGCAAGGGTTCCTACGCCGGCCACGTCAAATGTCACTTCCTGGTCACCGTTCGGTTGGAAATTGCCGTCCACGTCCACCGATTCCACGGTGATGAATGATAAATCCTGGCCGTCGGCGCGGATCGAGTCTCGGTCCACGGTGAGACGCAATTTTGCGACGGCCCCGACCGTTTTAAGCTCGCTCGTGGCCAGCACCCTGTCCCCGACCAATCCTTCCGTCTTAAGCACCCCGGGGGCATAAGGCACGTTGAACACGGCCTTGAATTGCTGCGTCCGTCCCGTGGGCTCCTCGCCGACGACGGCTCCGTTCAACGATAACCGCACCCGCTCATATCGCGAGACCACCTGCACTTCGAGCGATGTCCCCTCCTGTCCCGGCCAGGTCCAGCTTGCCCGGCTCGGCACGATGCCCCAGCCCTGGACCCGTAACGGCCTTCCATCCGTCCCCAGCTCCGTCACGCTCGTATACAGCTTCTCCCCGCGGTCCCACGTGATGTTCCGGGCATAGGATACGGGTTTGCGGAATCCCGTGATGTCGATGTCTCCGCAATAGGCTCCGTGATAGGGAAAATGCCCGCCCTGCCAATGGGGTCTGGGCCGCTCTCCAGGCAGCCACACCCGCCCGATGCCGGCCTCTCCCAGGTAGTCCATGGCGGTCCACACAAAATCCCCGATGATCCACGGCTGGTCCACCGATGTCTGCCAACTCACGAATATATCTCGCGGATAGGACTCGGTCGACGCGATAACCCGCTCCGGTACGCGCTGGTGATCTTCGGTATATCGCCGGATCTGGTAGTTGTACCCCGCCACGTCGAGCTTAGCCATGAGTGCGTCGGCATCGTTCCATTGCCATTGATTGTTGCTTCCACCGATGCCCCGATACCAGGTCACTCCCGCTGTCACCGGTCGCGTGGGATCGAGTTCCTTGATCCGCTCGATCAGGTTGGTCCCGTCGCGCAGCCCCTGGGCGCTGCCGAAGTCTGGGATTTCATTGCCGATACTCCACATCACCACGGAGGGATGGTTCCGGTCGCGAAGTACCATCGCATCAATGTCCCGCTGCCACCAGTCCTTGAAGTAGAGGTGATAGTCC
>CAYNQP010000632.1:0-2814 GCA_964399325.1 uncultured Pirellulales bacterium | reverse complement strand
AGGAGAAGCTCGACGGCGGCTGGACGCTGCCAGGCGGATGGGCCGACCCCTGCCAAAGCCCCACCGAGGCGGTCGTTCGTGAGGTCATCGAGGAGTCGGGCTTCGAGGTCCGCGTGACTAAGCTGGCGGCCGTCTACGACCGCAGCAAGCACCCGCACCTGCCCTACATGCCGTTCCACATCTACAAGCTGTTCTTCATCTGCGAGATTACCGGCGGCCAGGCCACGGAAAGCCACGAAACCACCGGCGTGGACTTCTTCGTCGAGGACAACATCCCCGAGCTTTCCATCAGCCGCACCCTCCCCGAACAGATCGCCCGCATGTTCGAGCACTGGCGCCACCCTGCCCTGCCCACCGATTTCGATTGAGGCCGGCCGGCTGGAGTGGCCGACCCCCTACTGCGTAGCATGCCACGTGATAGGAACCACACCCTGCGTTGGCTACGGCACACGATAGCGCCGCTTCGGCTCGTCCGACCCCTGCGTCTCCACTACCGTTATGGTCACCGAATCGCCGGTGCTGAGTTGCTGGTCGAGCCAGCTCAGGTGTTCCTCGTATCCGGCCTGGTCCGTTATCCCGCGCACGCGAAAATCCCACGCCTCGCGGGACTTGATCCACGTAACGGCGGCGCTGAGAATGTTCAGTCCCTCCTTGCCGGCGACGCAGATCCTCTTGCCATTGACCTGGATTTCCAGTGCCGTCATATCTCTTCTCCCACGCGGGTCAAGCTACCGGCTATGCCCCTCAATGCACCGGCTCGCTTCGTAGAAACCAGCGGGCGCCGCCCACACGGCATCACTTTTGTCCATCGGCTGGCTCATCCGACTCTAAGAGGCGGACATCTTCCAAGTCCACCTCCCGGCCGGCAGCACGCTTTGAACGGATCAAGTCTTCTTTGGACACGACATAGAACTGCTGACCCTGGTAGGAGACCCGCTGGCGATGGTCCCACCCCTGCTCGAAACTGAGACCGGGCGTGGAGGTCTGCACATCCAGGCGGACGCGATCCTTGAAAACGGTGATCTCGTGAGCAAGTAGATCATCAACCGAGGTGAGCGACGCCGTGCCGAGACCAGCGTCAAGCAAGGCGTTCAGCAGCCGTTCGGCATTCTCGGGGGTCGCTTCAATCAGAATGTCCAGATCAAATGTCGCACGCGGCACACCGTATAGGACGGACGCAATCCCCCCAATCACGACGTACTTCACGTCATGCTGCTGAAATGACTTGAATACGTCCTGCAACCGGTTGAGCATGCTTACGCTCCTGCAATGCGGGATTGACGGACAGTGCCAGATCGGTGAAGCTACAGAGCATGTCCATCCGGTCGGAAAGGGGCAGTGAACGAAACCATCGGGCTTTCGCCTCGATCGTTTCGGCGCTACGGTCATGAGTGACAGAGCCGCTCGATTTCATCATCTTCTCAGTTTGATAACGCCTGTCATGGCAGGACTCTTGGGCAACCAGCAAAGCAACCGCCCTATCAGAAGGCTCTGCTTGCCCTCCAATAGGATAACATACCGTCAAGTCCAAATCAACCTTGTGGGCGAGATAGTCCGCGTGAAGACGTCTCATCATCGCGAAGCCCGGCACCCGCATATCATGAGCGCTTATCTTCCCGTCCGGCTTGCTTACGCCGCCGCGCCGTCGTTGGCCGGCTCGGCTCCGTTGTGCAGTTTGGCGGCCAGATCGCGGACGGTGTCCCGAGCGGTGTCGAGCTTGAGGCCGAGGTTCGTCAGGACCTGGGAAGCAACCGTCTCGGGGTCCTGCAGCAGGCCCAAGAGGATGTGTTCGGTGCCGACGAAATTGTGGTGCATCAGTCGGGCCTCTTCGACGGCGTGGTTGATGGCGTCTTTGACCTCCTGCGACTGCGGGAGCTTCTCGACGACCTCGACATGAGGGCGGCTGTTCAGCAGCGCCTCGACGTCTTTGCGGAGGGGCTTGAGGTTGACGTTGAAATGTTCGAGCGTCGCCGCGGCGATGCCGTGGTTCTCCTTCGCCAGACCCCACAACAGGTGCTCAGTGCCGACGAATTCATTGCCAAACCGCTGCGCCTCCTGCTTGGCCAGCTCGATCACGTGCCGCGCGTGCTCCGTAAACCGCTCAAACATGCATGTCCTTTCCGTACGCCCCTGTTATCACCCACATCGGCATCCGCCGCGTGGGCGCACATTCTACCGTCCCTCATCGCCCTTGGCGATACCCCTTCTCACGTTTCACCTTTCTGCTCTTCGCCTTCGCCCGTCTTCCCCGTCGCTTTCGGCTCCGCCTCGGCAAACTTCCCCGCCGGCCCCCCCGCCGTGAACAACACCGCAAAGCGCGTTACCAACGCCCCCAAAAGCACGTAGCCCAGCAACACCTGCAATGTCAGCAAGATATGCCCCCAGAAGCTCTGGCTGTTCGCGTACATGTCGCCAAAGCCAAGTGTCGTCATCGTCACAACTGAGAAATAGACCGGACGAATAATCAACAGGAGACAGTAGTGCCACAGCGGCAAGTGTGCCTCCACCGACAGATTACTCACAACACCGGGTGAAGCCCAGCACTCAAAGTTCGCATATATCGCGGCGAACAAGACAGCCAATATGAAGAAAGTCGCTACAATCCGCCCTGTTGAAAGCCCGTAGTCACTGATCCACCAGAAAGGCTTCACGAGCCACTTCCGCACCCGATGGGACCTGTACCAGTCGGTCCAGCTCTTGCGCCTAATGTTGTATTCCAGGAGCTGCTTCGTACCCGGGTCAATCCGAGCGACGTCGAGCGCAACCCCCGTGAGGTCCGTGTTCATGTCTACGCCAATCTCCCAAAAAGATGTC
>CAYNQP010000631.1:0-2819 GCA_964399325.1 uncultured Pirellulales bacterium | reverse complement strand
GCTTGAGCCCGCCAGGATTTCTCCTCGCACACCACGCTGCCCGGATCCCAAACGAATCTTGATGTCGGGGCCCGAATCCGGTATATTCTCTCTCATTGTGTCAAGGCGGATTGCTGACCACTCATTTTTGGGAGATTTCAAAGCCAGATGGAATTGACAAGAGAAGGCCAGCTAGCGTTGGAGAAGATCCAACAGTGGGCGAAAGAGCACAAACTCGACATCGCGAGCGGCAAGGTCCGGCGGACCTCATCGCGGTTCTGTCTCGGCGTCGAGCATGGCGACTACAACGGCACCGAACTGTTCGGGGTTGGCACGGATCGCTTCATCTGGTTCGCCTACAAGCCGAACGGAACCAACAAGATCAGGCTCTTCAGCGGCAACTTTCCGGACGACGGGGTCGTGAGCTTCGAGAGTGGCAAAGTGCCCGCGCCCAAGTCGGCCGAGATCGCCCACACGTGGGCCCGCTTCCCATACGGCGTTGGCCATATCCTGACGCGGGAGGGATTCAAGCTGCCGTATGGGTTCGACGCCGTCCTCTACGGCAACATCCCCGGCGGCGGCATGTCGCGGTCCGCGTCCTTGACCATCAACCTCATTCTAACGGCTCTGGAAGTCAATCACTACGAGAAGGATGAAGCAGCCGACCTGAAGATCATCGACATGGCCCAGGCCGTTGAGAATGTCTATATCGGCTCGCCCTGCGGACAGCTCGATCAGATCATGATCTACTTCGCCAAAGAAGGCATGGGGACCTACTACAATCCCAAGGATCGCTCGATCAAGTATGTCCCACTCGGACAGAGTGCAACCGATTTCAGGATCATGGTACTTGATACGGGCACGAACCGGCCGGGCTTGGAGAAATCTACATATGCCGTGCGACGCAGGCAATGCGAAGAGCTGGTCGCCATGGCGCAGAAGGCCGGCATCAAAATCTCGTCCCTGGCTGATGTCAAGGACGATACCCTGCGTAGGAAGATCGCCGACCGGTTCGGCAGCGACCACGCCGACCTGTGCGACCGCCTTACTTATATTTTCGGCGCCCAGCAACGGTTCTACCAGATGCTTGACGCCTGGAAGACCGGCGACATCGAAACGGTCGGGGCTATCTTCCGTGAGGATGGAATCGGCCTGCGAGACCAGTACAAGATATCCGGTCCCGAGTTGGAGACGATGTGCGACATCGTCCGCACCGTCCCCGGCGTGCTGGGCGAGCGAATGTTGGGCGGCGGCGACAAAGGCGCCTCGGGGGCCTTGGTCAAAGCCGACAGCGTAGGCGCTGTCAGGCAGGCCGTCGAGATGGCCTATCCGCGCAGCCGACCCGATTTCGCCGACAAATACGCCGTGCATATCTGCAAGGTCGTGGATGGCGTCAGAGTTTTTGATGATGTACTTTGAGCGACAAGGATGGCGGAAACACGCGCTTCATCTGAGAGAGGCATCTTCGCGGCGGCTATTACGTCTAACCGCCAAATCGGCGAGTGCTTCTGGGCGATGCACCTGCGCTTCACAGGCGAGGGCGCTAAGGCGTTTGCCGGGTTTCGAGCCGGCCAGTTCTTCCAGATCGATGTCTCCGAAGTGGCCTTGCCGCCGATGGAGGCGATCCCGCCCCACCTGAGAGACGGCGCCCGGCGAAACGTCCTTCTGCGCCGGCCATTCAGCTTTGCCGACGTGACCTGCAAAGGTGACTCAACCACCGCCGAGCTTCTTTACTGTGTCGTGGGGCCAGCCAGCCTGCGTATGACGACGTTGGGCCAGGGAGACTCCGTGAGTATCCTCGGCCCCCTGGGCAACGGCTTCTGGGTGCCGGAGGGCAAGAAGACGGCCTTGCTGGTTGTGGGCGGGATGGGCTTGCCGCCGATATCATGTCTGGCCAAGTCCCTGACGGCTGAGCATGCCGACATTGAAGCCACCGCTTTCGTTGGCGCCAAAACGGCAAGAGCGCTGCCCTTCGAGGGCAAGCTGGACGAGATCTCACGGCAGTTGGGATTTTCTGTGCCCGTCTTCGCGAAGCTCGGGATTCCATCGAACCTGGCAACCGATGACGGCTCGGCCGGACATGCCGGATTGGTGACAGAGAGCCTGACGCGCTGGCTTGACGAGAACAACAAGATCGCGCGGGGCCAAACGATCATCTACGCGTGCGGCCCGGAACCCATGCTCGCGGCGGTCGCCGGAATTGCGGGCCAGCGAGATATCCACTGCCAGGTGAGCATGGAGCGACGGATGGCCTGCGGTATCGGGCTCTGCCAGAGCTGTGCCGTCGAGTGCCGCGTCGACGGGTCGGACCAGACCGTGTACAAGCTGTGCTGCAAGGACGGCCCCGTATTCGACGCCAAGGATGTGGTTTTCGACGTGTAGGAATGCGATTGTCTGCGGAGTGACGCGATGAAATACGAGGACATCTTACGCGAACTGGCCCCTTGCGGGTTGAACTGCCGCAAATGCATGGCGCACGAGGACGGCGATATCAGGAAGACCAGCGAAGAACTGCAACGACTGCTCGGCTCCTTCGACAACTACGCGGAGCGTTTCTCGGATTTTCTGCCCGCGTTCAAGAACTACCCGGCCTTCAAGGAGCTCCTGACGCACTTCGCCCAGGGAGACTGCCGAGGATGCCGCGCAGGTGACTGCAAGTTCCCCAAGTGCGGGGTGCTGGCCTGCTGCCAGGCAAAAGGGATTGATTTCTGCGGCCAGTGTGACGAGTTCCCCTGCGAGGGTACGAGCTTCGACGCTGATCTTAAACGCAGATGGATACTGATGAACACTCGCATAAAGGACGTTGGAATCGAGGCCTATTTTGAGGAAACGAAGGACCT